>PBVB01000073.1 GCA_002728075.1 Flavobacteriaceae bacterium | reverse complement strand
ATAATGGCTTTATGTCACTTGCAGATTACGGTAGCCCAGGAGCTCAAGGGAACAGGGTTAGTTATGCAAAATCTTTTGCAACCTATTTGATGTATAAGTATAAATTTAAAGGTTTGACTATTACTCCTGGAATTAGATATGAGTCTATAGAGCTTTCTAGAAATGATTATGGAAAGTCTAATCCACTTAGAAATCTAAATGATGTTTCATATAGAAACAATAGTGTTTCAGTGTTTATTCCAGGAATTGGATTTAATTATACTTTCAATAATAAGTTTTCAATTTTTAGTGGAATTCACAAGGGATATTCACCTCCTGGCAATTCAGAGGGTCAAAAAGCTGAAGAAAGTGTTAATCTTGAGCTTGGAGGTAGGTTTTCAATAAATAATATTAATGCAGAAATAATTGCCTATCAAAATAATTATAGTAATCTACTCGGAAATGATTTAGCAGCGACCGGTGGTTTTGGTGAACTTGATCCCTTTAACGCTGGAAGGGCGCTAGTAAACGGCGTTGAATTTTTATTAAAATCTGAATTATTTAATAACAATAAAATTAATTTTCCGTTTTCTGTATCCTACACCCATACAAATGCAAGATTTTTAAGTGACTTTGGAAGTACTCAAGATATTTGGGGTGAAGTTAGTGATGGAGACAGAATACCATATATTCCTCAACATCAATTTAATTCAACATTTAGCATACAAACAAGTAAGTACGAAATAAACTTTAGCAATAATTACAATGGAAAATTTTCAACAATAGCAGACGGAACGAGAGAAATTCCATCATATTTTGTATTTGACATTTCTTTTAGAATGAACATTGCCTCTAATTTAATTTTCACCTCTAAAATGTTAAATCTGTTTAATGAAAAGTATGCTGTTTCGATGGCTCCTGCTGGTTTAAGACCTGGTCACCCATTTGGAATATATGCAGGTATGGAATATAAATTTTAACATATGAAAAGAAAGATTTTTTTGTTATTTGTATTCATATTAGTTCTAGTCCAGTTTATAAGACCAAAGCTAAATAATAAAGATGATTACGATTTAGCTTATTTTATTGAAGAAACAAACTTAAATAGACATTTATTAGCAATTATGAAAAACTCTTGTTTTGATTGTCACTCAAATAAAACAAATTACCCTTGGTACTCGCATATTTCGCCTGTTTCCATGTGGATACAAAATCATATTGATGAAGGAAAAAAACATTTAAATTTTTCTAAATGGGATAAATACTCATTGAAAAAAAAAGAACATAAGCTTGAGGAGTTTATTGAAGAGATTGAAGAAGGTGAAATGCCTTTAAAATCCTATAAACTTATTCATACCTCATCCAGATTGGATAACAAAAAAAAGGACTCACTTTTAAATTGGGCCATGAAAACAAAGATAATTTACCAAGAACTTTTATCCGAAAATAAAAACAAACATTAAAATCGTTTGTACCTTGGGTGGGAATCGAACCCACACTCTCGAAAGAACTGGATTTTGAATCCAGCGCGTCTACCAATTCCGCCACCAAGGCAATATTATAAATGTAAACAAATAATTGCAACATTTAAAAATGTTGCCTTCTAAGTTCCATTACGAAATAAATTTCTAAATTTGCAATCCACTTGATTTTAACCAAATACGCATGACAGAGGCAAAAATTTTTAGCTGTTCGCAGAGCCATGATTTAGCNACAAGTATAGCTAAAGGTTTTGGTGCTAAATTAGGTAAAATTAAGTTTTCCAATTTTAGTGATGGAGAATTTCAACCTTCTTTTGAGGAATCTGTTCGTGGTTCTAGAGTATTCATTATTGGATCTACGCATCCAAACTCAGACCATCTTATGGAAATGCTCTTAATGCTTGATGCTGCAAAGCGTTCATCGGCAAGACATGTCACTGCTGTGCTTCCTTACTTTGGATGGGCAAGGCAGGATAGAAAAGATAAACCAAGAGTCCCAATTGGAGCAAAGTTAATTGCGAAACTATTAGAAGCTGCAGGAGCTACAAGAATAATTACTATGGATCTTCACGCAGACCAGATTCAAGGTTTTTTTGAAAAGCCTGTTGATCATTTGTATGCCTCTACTATATTTGTTCCACACATAAAAAACCTAAAATTAAAAAACTTAACTATAGCCTCTCCTGACATGGGAGGGTCAAAGCGTGCTTATGCATATTCTAAGTTTTTAGAATCAGAAGTTGTTATTTGCTATAAACAAAGAAAAAAAGCGAATGTTATTGATAGTATGGAACTTATTGGTAATGTTGAAGGAAAAAATGTTGTTTTAGTTGACGATATGGTCGACACTGCAGGTACATTAACAAAAGCATCTGATTTAATGATTCAAAGAGGTGCTTTATCAGTGAGAGCAGTCTGTACGCATGGGATATTATCTGGTGATGCATATAAAAAAATAGAAAAATCTAGTTTAGCGGAGTTAATAATTACTGATACTATACCAGTTGAGTCTAAATCCAGGAAGGTTAAAATTTTAAGTTGTGCCCAACTTTTTGCATCTACTATGAAGAACGTTCATTTAAACAAATCAATAGATAAAAACTTTTTAAATTAAAATAATGAAATCAATAACAATTAACGGGAGTACAAGAAAAGTTCTTGGAAAAAAGTCAACAAAGGAGTTAAGGAATCAAGAAATGGTCCCTTGCGTATTATATGGTGAAGGTGAACCTGTTCATTTTAGCGCAAAAGAACTTGATTTTTCTAAACTCGTTTACACCCCTAATGCTCATACTGTGAAGATTGTTCTAGAAAAAAAGGAACTAGACGCTATTTTGCAAGATATTCAGTTCCATCCTCTTTCGGATAAAATTTTACATGTTGATTTCTACCAGTTAAGCGAAAATAAGGAGGTTTCAATGGAAATACCAGTAAAAATAGAAGGGTCTGCGCCAGGTGTATTAATATCCGGAGGTGTTTTAATACTCAACCAAAGAAAACTAAAAGTAAAAGCTCTTCCTAAGAATTTACCAGATTATATAACAGCTGATATTTCAAAATTAGAATTAGGAGATAAATTGTATTCCTCAGAACTTAAAGATGAAAAATATGAGTTTCTTCATCCAGATAATACCGTTGTTTGTCAAGTTAAAGTTGCTAGGACTTCATTGAAGGAAATTGAAGAAACGGAAGCTGAAGTAAGTGAAGAAACAGCCGAAGGTTCTTCTGAAGAGAAAAAGGAAACGGCTGAAGTGAAGGAAGAATCTCCATCAAAGGATTAATTTACTGCTAAAAATTAAATGACTTTAAATGTCCTGGTGGAATCCTTTTAAAAATAAAAAGCCTCAACCAAAAGACATTTCTAAAAAATTTTTGATTGTTGGTCTGGGCAATATTGGATTAGATTATGCTTTAACAAGACATAATTTAGGTTTTGATGCATTGAATTATATAGCCAAAAGAAAAGAACTAAAATTTACTGAATTAAGGTATGGTGCAATTGGAAAGTTAAAACATAAAGGCCGTATTTTTATTTTTTTAAAACCTTCAACATATGTAAATAAAAGCGGTGATGCCGTTAAATATTGGATGGCTAAAGAAAGAATAAATCTTTCAAATTTACTGGTTATATGTGACGATTTAAATATCCCTTTTGGAACAGTTAGAATTAAAATAAAAGGNAGCAATGGTGGCCACAACGGACTTAAAGATCTTGAGTCTAAATTAGGAACCAATAATTATGGAAGACTAAGATTTGGAATTAAAAATGAAACTAAAAAAAATATAACTNAGTTTGTTTTGGATAAATGGAATCAAAAAGAACTAGATATCTTAGAAACTTATTTCAAAAAAATNGAAGATGCGGTTTTTTCTTATACATTGCTTGGTCCTTCTATTGCGATGAATAATTTCAATAATTAAAACTCCTAATTAGCTAACTCAAAAGTCGAATTAACAGATGAAGAAAGATTATTTTCTTTATCTCTGGTAGTAATTTTCCATAAATAAATATTTCCTATTTGGAGCTCTACTTCAAAATTTTGACTTACAATTTTTTCATATTTAATTTCCTCTCCATTTGAAGTATTCTCAATTATTAAATCGTAATTATCAATATCGCCGTCTAAATCATAACCTTCCCATTGAAATGCAACTATATCAGCTGAATTTATAATTGATTCATTTAAAGGAGAAATTAGTTTTGCGGGAAATGGGATGTGAGTCAACTGAGATGGACCTTCCAAATAAAAGTTTCTANTTTCACTTAAAGCAATATTTTCAGTTGATTCAGATTTGCTTACCACNTACCAGCTATATGGCGCACCTCTTTCTAATGTCACCNTAGCAAANGTCTGGTTAATTGTTCTTGAATTTTTTAAATTGGTCAATTGATTTTCAATAATTAAATCATAATTATCAGTATGCTTTGCTTCTGTCCAACTAAATTCTACATCCCCAGAATTTGCATTTGAATTTGAAAATAAACAAGTATTATTATTTTCGGGATTAATTAATGTTACCTGCTCTGGGTCAGGGATGGACTCTTTGCAAGAAAAAATTAAAATAGAAGCAAAAAGGATTTTACATTTTTTTGTCATCTCTTTATAAACTTTATTGTTTCAAATCCTGATTTGGCATGAATCTTCAAAATATAATTTCCAGCTGTAAACTTAGAAATGTCCAATTTAAAATATCTAGANATAGGATCTAATTTAATTTTCTTAGAATAAATAATGTTCCCAAAAATATCAATGATTTCAATTTCCGAATACAATGAATCTCCTCCTATTAAAATATTTAATACATCCGTTGATGGATTAGGATATATTTTAGACTTTTTTCCAATATATACGTNCTCTTGGTGCTTGCCTTGACATTCCAATGCTGTACTGACCTCTATTATGTTAAGTCCATTTTTTAAATTAAAATCTTTTTCATTTTCATAGGTTGTGAATATTTTGCCATTAATATTAACAATGTATTTTTTACCCCCTTCAAAATTTAAACTTATTTTTCTATTTAGATTGTCAATTTTACTTGTAACATTCAAAGGTAAAGGTTCTTTAATCTCAGNAGTGAAACAGGTTTGAAAACTACTGATTTTTTCGGTTACGCATATCTGATACNTNCCAGGTGATAGGTTTTGTATTAATAGTTCTTGATTAAACATTGTAAATGATTTGTAATAGGCATTACTTCCAGAAATTTCAACTTCATAATCAAAGATTGCTATTGCAGAGATTTGTATTTCTCCATTTTGTTTTTTAGTACATGTCGCATTCTTTTTAGAAATTGTGATGTTTCTTTGATCATTTAAATCACATAAATCCCCTACTCCATTATTATTAAAGTCTGCTTGGTCGGGATTAGTTATAAATGGACAATTGTCCTCATCATTTGGAATTAAATCCCCGTCTGTATTGGATTTTATTTCACCACTTAAACAAAATTTTAANGCCAAAAATTTTAAAGTGCCAGTATCAACCGGGTACTGATCAATAATTCTTAAAATCCACTCTCCTCCAGAATTTAAATTGTATAAATCTTTAAGATTTCCGATTGGTTTGTATGTACCCGTAAACGGAGGTGTACCATTTTGTATCGGAATTTGTGACTCTGAATCAAAAATCGTATTGGTATAATTAACCCCTGTTCCACCCAAATTTTGTGTTAAAATTACCTCATCTCCTTNAGGCGAAACTAAAATTATTGCTAAGTCTTGAACATAACTATGATCAATGCTTAATTCTAAATCTAAGTCTACAATTTTTAAATTATCTAAAACATTTATTTTTATCTCCGTTATTCCTTCCAGTGCAGATGTTGCGTCATTTAAATTGACTGGGATATTATCTGGTATATAATTATTGCAGCTAATTACAGTTGTAGAAAATTTTCTTGAATTTGATGGAGGGCTGTTGCCACAAGTATTTAAAGCTGAAGTTCTCCAATAGTAAGTCTCCTCTGGATCTAAATTTGTAATCGAAATTTTATTTTCAAACGTTTTTTCATCTTTTACAAGAGAAGAAAAATCCTCAACTGTGCTTAACTCAAATCTATAAGAGTCAGCATAATCTACACTTGACCACTCAAAATTTTGATTAACATTAGCATCGGTTAAATTATCTTCTGGGGAAACTAAATTTGGTGAAGAGATGCTTTCGGGGTAGAAACTCGCAATAAAACTTTCTTCTTCAACAATATTGTCGTAGGTACCGCTTAAAAACATGTTATAGGTTCCATAGGGTAATTCATTTCGATTTATAGTAATGCTTCCCAGTGTTCCAGACGAGTTTAAACTAGTTGGAGATATATTATAAGAAATTTGGTTAGGAAACTCTAAAAGCTCAAATTCAACATCGCCGTTGAAATTATTATATGCCTTTAAATTAAACTCAAAAGTTAATTCTTCGTCCCCACAACTAATTTTTTCTGGCTCAATAAAGGGAAATGCGAAGTCTCTTTCTTCAATTTTAAATGATGAATTATTTACCGCAAAATAAATATTATTATCAGCTGAAATTTTAATTCTAGCCCTTTCAGTTGAAATATTCCCAGGTACAATTATATATGCCTCTCCGATATTTGGTATATTTTCTGCTANAGGTATAGAAAAGTTTTCACCACCATCAACTGATAAAAATATTGAAATTCTTTCNGTNTTTATTGGNGCCCTATNGGTGTTTGCTACATCCCAAATTATTTTTTGATTAGATCCAGATTTCCAAACAATATCATTTGAGTCATTTGATATAATTCTAAATGGTCCTGCAGTTGCNGTAACAAAAATTTTCTTTACATCTTGAGAAATCTGTCCCATCCCGTTGGGATTCGATTCGCTTCTGTCCCTTACTGTAACTCCCCATGTTAGGGTTCTCTCAACATTTGATACTGTTTCCCAGGATGAAAAAAGACTCGGTTTTGATNGAGCTAAATTTCCATTTAAAACTTCAGGGATATTTGGTATAAACCTGATTTTATTTTCAGATGGAGGGACTGATCTATTAANACTTCCCGTTAGAAGGTCAGGTCCAAAGTTAGATGTATCAACTTGTCCTGAATCGAGTTGTTCCCAACAATAAGTCAAATTATCATTATCAGAGTCAAACCCATTAGCTTCAAGATAATATGCTGTCCCCTTAGGGATATAATAATCTTCACCTGCACTTACTGTAGGCTTTTGATTTGAAGAATTAACATTTGAATGACAAGAAACATTATCTACGTATGATTCAACATCTTGTATGCTATGATAATGAAAATAGGGATCACTGTGGCGCTGCATATTTTCTCCAGAAACAAATCCTGCATATGACATGATAGTAGAACCACTTCCTGGCTCTGATGAAACACCAAAAGGTTCTGGATCATATGCATAAGTATGAGTAGCTCCAAATTGATGCCCAACTTCATGCAAAACAAAATCAAGATCAAAATAATCATTCAAAAAAANTCCACTACTACCATTGGTAGCTGTGAATGGATGAGCTGAATATGCTCTGTCTTTACTGTCATTAATACATACATTTCCAACAGANCCAGCATCACCACTCGCTTGACCACGATGAAACAAATGTCCCAAGTCATAATTTTCTTCTCCTACTAATGATGACAGAGTTGAATGAATTTCACTTGCGAAATTTGAGTTGAATGGATCACTAGACTTATCTTCATACATAAGAGATGCATCAGATACAATGATTAGTCNTATTCCTAAATCGACTTCCATTATTTCATTTAGCCTATTAATTGTTGAAACTACTGCAGCAAAAGCATCTTCAGAATTAGTTCCGTTTTGATCATTGTTATCTCCCCAAAATTCGGTGTATTCNCCNGAAGCNGCAATTGCAATTTTAAATGATTTGGCTTCTCTATNTATNACTTTTTTTGATTTTCTTNGNTTTATTTTTTTTATCGAAGAACTAATTTTNATAGAATNNGTTTTGCAAAANAATTTTTCTTCGATATAATTATACTTNTTNGACCNGTAAAAAATGTGCTCTGTNTTACTANCCTTTANTGGTTGTAAAAANACAAAACCTTTNGGTGTTCTAAGNGTTCCTGAAATACCTTGTGGGGAGGAAGTAATCCTCAAAANNACATTTTTTCTNGTNTCACTGTAGCCTCTAAAAGTTCTTATGTTAGGGTATTTNNNCTGAATCTTTTTGGACAAAGTTTTTGTTTCTTTCAANGAAAANAATTCAAGTTCCCCTTTTTCATTTGGAAAATCTATTTTTAAAAATTCATTATTCTTTATGCTTAGAATTTTTNTGGTAAAACTTTTATTTTNTAAAGATANATATTTAATATNCTTTNNTATATCAATTTTATTTTCNTGTTTTGATGANCTNTTNANTTTCCAGTAATCTTGACAAAANGAAAATTGAANTGNTANTGCAAAAAAAANTAAAATTAACTTTCTCAAAATCTAACCATTTAAGACATAGGTTTCGTATCTTTCGAATAGAAAATACATTCAATACTTTTCAATTAAAGATAAACTTTTTTCGTGAAGGTAATTTATGGTATCGAAAATTATAAACCCTTAAAATCTTGTGCTTTAACCATTGGCACTTTCGATGGTGTACATGTGGGTCATCAAAAAATAATTAGGCGTTTGGTATCCGTATCTAAAAATAAAAATATTCATCCAGTTGTTTTAACTTTTTTCCCNCACCCNAGAATGATTTTACAAAGTGACACATCTATCAAGCTAATCGATACCNTTGAGGAAAAAATTGATNTACTTAAACANTTAAATATTGGNACTTTAATTATCCATCCNTTTTCTAAATCTTTCTCTAGAATGACAGCAAANGANTTTGTTAGGGATATAATTGTAAANTCTCTTTCGGTTAANTATTTAATTATNGGATATGANCATCGNTTTGGAAGGAACAGAGAGGCAACTGTAGANAACTTNATTAATTGTGGTTTNACTTATGGTTTTGAAGTAGAGAAAATANAAGCTAAGGAAATAGAATCNGTGAATGTAAGTTCAACTAAAATTAGAANNGCAATNACAACTGGAGANATTNATAAAGCAAACAAATACCTAAATCGNCCNTTTNNNATAANNGGTANAGTTGTNACTGGAAANGGGATTGGTAGNAAAATTGATTTCCCAACNGCAAACATATNANTTNCTGAAGATTTNAAATTACTTCCTAAAGANGGTGTTTACTTTGTGAAATCTTCAATTAAAAGTCGTTATTNCTTTGGGATGATGAANATCGGATTTAGACCCACNNTAAACGGTAAAGTAAGAACAATTGAAGTTCATTATTTTAAGTTTAATGAAAATTTATACGATAAGGAAATAAAAATTGAAATTCTAGATTTGATTCGAAATGAAAAAAAATTTAATTCTTTAGAAGATCTTGAAAAGCAATTGGTAATTGATAAAAAACTTTGTGAAGATTTGATTAAATAATTGTAAAATCAATAGTTTATCTTTGGATTAGAAAAATGGTACCGTTACAATCATTAAGAGAAAATAAAAATACAATAATTGAAAGCTTAAAGAAAAGAGGCTTTGATTACAAACCAGTTATTGATAGGATTCTTCAATTAGATCTTCAAAGAAGACAGATACAAACTGATATGGATTCTAGTCTCTCAGAGGCAAATAAATTATCAAAGTTAATTGGAGAAAGAATTAAATCAGGAGACTTATCGCAGGTTGAATCTTTGAAAGAAAAGAATTTTGATTTAAAAAACAAAAATAAAATCTACCAAAATGATTTAAATGAAATAAAAAAATCATTATTTGAGGAAAGATGTAACGTCCCTAACCCACCTTTAAACAACGTAGTAAAAGGTAAAAGCGCAGATGATAATGAAATTATTAAAGAAGTTTTAAAATTAGATAAAACTAGACAGAAATTACTTTCTCATTGGGATTTGGGTAAAAAATACGATATAATAGATTTTGAATTAGGTGTCAAAATTACAGCAGCAGGGTTTCCAGTTTACAAGGGAAAAGGTGCCAAGCTTCAAAGAGCACTAATAAACTTTTTTTTGGATAAAAACAGCTGTGAGGGTTATCAAGAGGTACAAGTCCCCCATCTTGTTAATTACCAGTCAGCATTTTCTACAGGACAGCTGCCAGACAAAGAAGGTCAAATGTATTTCTTAGAAAAAGAAGATCTATATTTAATTCCAACTGCAGAGGTCCCNATAACNAATATTTACAGAGGCGTTACTTTNGATGAATCNTGTTTNCCAGTTACTCTTACAGGTTACACTCCTTGTTTCAGAAGGGAAGCTGGAAGCTATGGTAAAGACGTTAGAGGACTTAATAGGCTTCATCAATTTGATAAAGTAGAAATAGTAAGATTAGAAAAGGAAGATAGGTCTTTAGAAGCCCTTACAGAAATGGTAGATCATGTTGAAAAAATTGTCAATGAACTTGGCCTTCCATACCGAATTCTCAGATTATGTGGGGGTGACTTGGGTTTTACATCCGCATGCACTTATGATTTTGAACTATTTTCAGCAGCACAAAACAAATGGTTAGAAGTTAGTTCGGTTTCCACCTTTGAAAATTTTCAGTCAGAAAGATTGAAAATTAAATACAAATCCAAAGATGGAGTGAAAAAAAATGTTCACACTTTAAATGGAAGTGCATTAGCTATACCCAGAGTTATGGCATCACTACTAGAAAATTGTCAAACTGAAAATGGAATCGATATACCTAAGTGTTTGGTCCCATATACTGGATTTAAAATCATAAATTAAATTTTTCTAGATGGATTATTTTAATCCCAAAAAAACTTTAGGTCAGCATTTTCTAAAAGACTTAAAAATTGCAGAAAAAATAGTCAATTCTCTTAATCGAGATAAAAAAGACTTGATAATTGAAATAGGACCTGGAAAAGGAATTCTCACCCAGAATTTAGTTAAAAAATATTCAAATTTGTATTTAATCGAGATTGATAAAGATTTATTACCCCTTTTAAAATTGAAGTTTCCTAAACTTAAAAAAAAAATATTAAACATAGATTTTTTAAAATTCTCTTTCGATAACTTTTCTAAGAAAAAGAATATCTCAATAATAGGTAACTTCCCATACAACGTATCTTCCCAAATAATTTTTAAAATTATTGATAACATAGACCATATAGATTGCTTGGTAGGAATGTTTCAAAAAGAAGTAGCAAAAAGAATTTGTGAAAAACCAGGTTCAAAGACGTATGGTATAATATCTGTTTTGACTCAGTTATATTTTGATGTAAAGTACTTATTTACAGTATCTCCAGAAGTTTTCACGCCTAAACCAAAAGTGTTTTCAGGAGTTATATATTTAAAGAAAAAAAAGAAAATATTAATTAATTGTAATAAAAAATTATTACATAAAATTATAAAGACNAGCTTTCAACAAAGAAGAAAGACATTAAGAAANAGNCTTAAATCATTTAAGATTCCTAAAAGTATCACAGAAGNTAGTATATTTGATTTAAGNCCCGAGAAAATTTCAGGTGAAGATTTTATAGCATTAACAGAACTNATTGAAAATGGAAAAGCTACATGTAAATGATATCTTTTTAAACAGGATTAAATCCCTTATCTACGAGAATAAAAATGAAGTTCTAAAAAAAGAGTTATCTAACTTTCATTATGCTGATATAGCAGAAATTATAAAGCAAATTTCTTTAGAAGAAGCAATTCACATCGTAAAATTATTAGAAAGTGATATAACTGCTGAAGCTCTCGCTGAAGTTGACGAAAGCTTTAGAGAAAAAATTTTAAGTAAACTTTCAGCAAAAGAAATCGCTGAGGAAATAGAGGAACTAGATACAGATGATGCCGCTGATATTGTTGGTGAACTACCTGAAAATTTACAGGAGAAGGTTTTATCAAAAATTGAAGATGCTGAACACTCGCAAGATATTCGGGAATTATTGAATTATAATGAGGGCACTGCTGGAGCTCTTATGGCCAAAGAACTTGTTAGTGTTAATGAAAGTCTAAGTGTTATAAACTGTGTTAGAGAAATGAGAAAGCAGGCTAAAGAAGTTACCAGAGTTCACTCTATTTATGTTACCAATTCAAAAAATAAATTACTTGGGAGATTATCCCTGAAAGATCTTTTAACAGCTAACACTAAGGCTAAAGTTAAAGATATATATATTCCCAATGTAGATTTTGTAAATGTTAATGAAGATGTCAATGAAGTAGCGAATATTATGTCAAAGTACGACTTGGAAGCTATTCCAGTAGTTAATGATAAAAAACAATTACTGGGAAGAATCACTATTGATGATGTTTTAGATATCATAAAAGAGGAGGCAGAAAAAGATTATCAACTGGCTGCAGGAATATCAAAAGAGGTAGAAGCTAATGATAATATTTTTCAACTAACCCGGGCAAGGCTCCCTTGGCTTTTCCTAGGCCTTATAGGAGGATTAGGAAGTGTGTTTATTTTAAAAGATTTTGAAGAAATAATGATAAGATCTGAACTTAGAAGTCTTTTTTTCTATACTCCTTTGATTGCTGCAATGGCTGGTAACGTCGGTGTTCAGTCTTCTGCAATTATTGTGCAAGGAATTGCAAATCAAGTTATTAAAGGATCTCTTATCAATAGGTTATTTAAAGAAATCGGCTTAGGATTAATCAATGGTTTAATTCTTTCCATTGTTTTGATAATTTTTGGTGAAATTATTAATCAAGAAATGCTTTTAAGTTTGACCGTTGCAGGTTCAATGATGAGTGTTATTATTATATCTGCTTTAGT
>PBVB01000072.1 GCA_002728075.1 Flavobacteriaceae bacterium | reverse complement strand
ATATAATCGATTGAATTTTGTTTGTTGGAGTGCATTTGATAAATTCTAGAAATTCTCTCTTTATTACCAGTTCTGTTATTTAATATATATGATCCAGCATCTAATCTTCCTGAATAAGCTCTAAAAAAAGCAAGCCTACCAACATATGGATCAGTTGCAATTTTAAATGCTAAAGCTGCGAAAGGTTCGTTTTTAGACGGCTTTCTTAAAGATTCGTTATCTGTTTTGGGATCTATTCCAGAAATTGCTTTTTTATCCTCCGGGGATGGTAAGTATCTACAAACAGCATCCAAAAGAAATTGAACTCCCTTATTCTTAAATGACGAACCGCAAATCATTGGGATAATTTTCATTTCCTGGGTTGCGGCTCTAAGGGCATTATGGACTTCATCTTCTGAGATAGAATTTGGATCTTCAAAATATTTTTCTAACAAATTCTCATCATATTCGGCGACTGCTTCAATCAATTCTCCTCTTAATTTTTCTGCCTCATCTTTCAAATTGTCAGGAATGTCAACTACGTCAAAAGTAGAACCAAAATTTTCTTCGTGCCAAACAATGGCTCTGTTCTTGACCAAATCAATAATTCCTTTAAAATCCTCTTCATCTCCAATATTTAAAACTATTGGAACAGAATTAGATTTAAGCATATCTTTGACTTGTTGGCATACACCAAGAAAGTTTGAACCCTGCCTATCCATTTTATTCACAAATCCAATTCTAGGAACTTTATAATTATCAGCTAGTCTCCAATTTGTTTCTGATTGAGGTTCAACCCCGTCAACTGCAGAGAAAAGAAAAACAAGTCCATCTAAAACTCTAAGTGATCTATTTACCTCAACCGTAAAATCAACATGTCCAGGAGTATCAATTATATTGAAATGGTAATCCTTTGAATCAGGTAAAGTTTTTCCCTGTTCAGTAGGAAAATTCCATTTGCAAGTTGTTGCGGCTGAGGTAATAGTAATACCTCTCTCTTGTTCCTGCTCCATCCAATCCATGGTTGCAGCACCATCATGAACTTCTCCAATTTTGTGGCTCACACCAGTGTAAAAAAGAATCCTTTCAGTAGTGGTTGTTTTACCAGCATCAATATGTGCTGCAATTCCAATGTTTCTAGTATATTTTAGGTCTCTTGCCATTTAATTTAAAATCTAAAGTGTGAAAAAGCTTTATTTGCCTCAGCCATTTTATGAGTGTCAACTCTTTTCTTTACAGCTGCACCCTCCTCTTTGAAAGCAGAAAGAATTTCATTTGCTAGTTTTTCCGACATTGATTTTTCATTTCTCTTCCTGGCAAACCCGATTAACCATTTTATAGCTAAAGATACTTTTCGGTCAGGTCTTATTTGCATTGGAATTTGAAAAGTTGCACCACCAATCCTTCTACTTCTAACTTCAACATGAGGCATNACATTTGACAAGGCATCTTTCCAAACCTCAATAGCAGTTTTTTCCTCATTTTGTTTNCTTTTNTCAACAATACCAATNGCATCATAAAATAAATTATAAGCTGTTGATTTTTTCCCATGAAGCATTAAATTATTTACAAAACGAGTTACAAGTTGATCGTTGAATTTAGGATCAGGTAACATTGGNCTCTTTTTTGATTGCTTCTTTCTCATTAAAAATTATTTTTTTGGTTTTTTAGCTCCGTATTTTGATCTTCTTTGAAGACGACCTTCAACACCTGCTGTGTCCAAAGCACCTCTAACAATGTGATATCTTACTCCGGGAAGATCTTTAACTCTTCCTCCTCTAACTAATACTATTGAATGTTCTTGTAAATTATGACCCTCGCCAGGTATATATGCATTAACTTCTTTGCCGTTAGTGAGCCTTACNCTTGCAACTTTTCTCATAGCTGAGTTGGGTTTTTTGGGTGTCGTGGTGTAAACTCTTGTACATACACCTCTCTTCTGCGGAGATGAATCAAGGGCAGCAGATTTACTTTTTTTTGNGATGCTTAATCTTCCTTTTCTAACTAATTGAGCAATTGTTGGCATTTAAATCTATGATTTTTGAGCCCGCAAATTTAGTATTATTTTTTCTAGAATCCTAAATTTTTGTTAAAGTATAATCAATCATTAATAGTAATTGTTGGTGACAAAAAATTAATTGATTGATTTTCAAGTTATTAAACAATTTAAAGAGTTGTGAAGCACTGATAATAAACGTAATTAATTCAAAACCCAGACAGACTATGATACATAATTCAATCTGATAATCAGTCTGTTAAAAAAAATATCTTAAAAAAATGTTAAGGATATACTGAATTTTGTTTTATATTTGCGGTCCAAATTTAATATACTAGTATGAAAAAATATTTTTTAACATGCATAGCTATTATATTTTCTTTAGTAATAGCAAATGCTCAAAAAACCATTTCGGGAATTGTGAACGACAGCGATGGATTACCATTGCCTGGAGCTTCAGTTGTTGAAAAGGGTACAAGTAACGGAGTTACATCCGACTTTGATGGTAACTATTCCATTGATGTTAGTGAAGGATCTATTCTTGTATTTAGTTTCGTTGGTTACACTTCGCAAGAAATAACTGTGGGAAGTGATGATACGATTAATGTATCTTTAGAATCAGGAACTGAACTTGAAGAAGTTGTTCTTACAGCTTTAGGTCTTGAAAAAAAGAAAGACGATGACTTAACATCTACTACTAAAATTGAAGTAGATGATGTACAGCGTTCTGGTGAATCAGGTATTTTACAAGGTATGTCTGGTAAAACATCTGGTGTGAATATAACCCGTAACTCTGGAGACCCAGGATCAGGTGCATACATTCAAATTCGTGGACAAAACACTATTTTTGGAGACATTTCTCCTCTTATTATTTTAGATGGAGCTATAATTTCCAACGATAATATTGGCGGTAATACTGCGGGTGTTGTTCAACAATCAAGATTGAATGATATTAATCCCGATGATATAGAATCAATATCTGTAATCAAGGGTGCAGCTGCAGCCGCAATTTATGGTACTGGTGCTGCTAACGGGGTATTAGTTATAAATACTAAAAGAGGTTCATCAAGTCCGAAAGGGTGGAGTGTAAATGCTAAATCAGCATTATCTGTTGAAACTATCAATATGGAATGGGATAAACAAGGCTCATGGGGTCAAGGTTTCCCTGATCTATGGTATGGTGGTAGCCCAGGTGTTGGAAGATTTGTTGCTAATACCGGATTTTCTTTTGGAGACCAAATGAGCTTAAGATCAGGAGGTGCAGACACTTATGATTTTTCAGGTGGCTATTTTGAAGCGGAGAATGGTACTAGATACGGAGTTATAACTAGCAAAAATGATAAGACTGACTACAACCAAATCAACAGAGATGCTGTTTTTGGTAATGGTTACACTTATGATAATTCTGTAAGCTTTGCTTATAACGGTGAGAAAAACAGAACATATATTTCAATTTCAAATGTCGACCAAGATGGTATCATGAAGGGAAATTCTGATTATACTAGAACTTCTTTAAAGTTGAATAATACAACTCAGGCCACTGATAAACTACTATTTAAACTATCTTCTTCTTATACTAATATAGATTCTAACAGAGTTCAAACAGGTTCAAACCTTAATGGTCTTTATTTAGGTTATTTAAGAAATTCGCCTGACTTTGATATTAGAGACTATAAGGGTACTAATTATAGGATAGTTGATGGAGTCACTACTGTTACTCCTAACTCTCACAGATCATACAGAAGAGACACTGGTTCTTATAGAACATTTAGTACTGCCTCAGGGGCATTCAATTATGCTGCCCCTACCTATAATAATCCTCTTTGGACACTAAATGAGCAAAAAAACATTAACGATGTAAATAGATTTATTTTTGCTCCCGAGGTTAATTATACCTTTAACGACAATTTAAATCTTGCGGTTAGATATAGTGTGGATTACTATCAAGACAATAGACTTGATTATCAACCACCTGGATCAGCTGGAGATGGAAATAATGGTACTTATGATGAAGATAGAATTAGTAACAAGCTAACTCAGTTCAATGCCTTTTTAACTGGTGGGCTTGATGTTACTAGTAATATTGGATTAAGTTATACATTAGGTTTCCAACAAGTTGAAATTGATTACAGAAGACTTAGTGCTACTGAAGCTGTATTTACAAATCCTGATCAAGAATTCTTGAATCCAGGAAATGCGGGTTCTCAAAACTCTATACCATCTGCGTATAAAGAACTAACAAGAAAAAGTGGTGCTTATGGTGTTTTAAACTTTAATGTTGGTGAAAATTTACTCATCGAACTTACTGGTAGAGGTGAAACTTTTTCAACGATGCCAAATAGAGGAACAATATTTTATCCCTCAGCTTCTGTTGGATATAAATTAACCGACTTGGTAAACCTTGATGCTTTAAGCTTTTTAAAAGTTAGAGCTTCTTACGGTGAGGTTGGAGTTGCTCCACCTGCTTACATTACTTCTACTGTTCTTGGACCAGGGGGTCTTGGTTCATCGTGGGGAGACGGATTGGATGGTGCTCTATATGGAAACCCATTTACTCAATCCACTACTAGAGGTAATCCTGATTTAAAGGAGGAAAGAAAGAAAGAGTTTGAGATTGGTTTTGATAGTAGATTTTTTGACAATAAGCTAACTTTAGGTTTTACTTATTATGATAATAAGACAGAAGATGGTATTTTAGCATTACCTATTACTCCTTCGTCTGGTTTTAATACTACTTTCAAAAATGCAACTCTTATAAGCAATAAAGGTATTGAGATTGACCTTTCTGCAAATCTTATCAATACTGGAGATCTTTCTTTAGACATTAATGGTAGCTTCACTCAGAACAAAAATCTAGTTGAAGACTTAGAAGGTTCTGCATATTTTGCATTAAACGGATTTACATCAACCTCCTCAGGAATTGCTGAGGGTTATGCTTATGGAGTTCACAGAAGTGGACAGTTCTTGAAAGATGCCAGTGGAAATTTACTGCTAGGTTCTAACGGTTTTCCTCAGGCAGATCCGGAAAAACTTGTCGGTGCTGGCGATCCAAACCCTGACTTTAG
>PBVB01000071.1 GCA_002728075.1 Flavobacteriaceae bacterium | reverse complement strand
TGCTCCACCTGCGTACATTACATCAACTGTTTTAGGTCCTGGTGGTATTCGTTCTTCTTGGGGTGATGGTTTAGATGGTGCTTTATATGGAAATCCATTTACTCAATCNACAACTAGAGGTAATCCTGACTTAAAGGAGGAAAGAAAAAAGGAATTTGAAATTGGTTTTGATAGTAGATTTTTTGATAATAAGTTAACCTTNGGTTTTACTTANTATGACAATAAAACNGAAGATGGTATNTTAGCATTACCTATAACNCCATCNTCTGGNTTTAANNNNACTTANAAAAANGCAACTNTNATNAGTAANAAAGGTATTGANATNGACCTNTCTGCNAANCTNATCAATACNGGAGANCTATCTTTAGATATTAATGGTAGTTTCACTCAGAANAAAAANATNGTTGANGATTTAGAAGGNTCAGCTTACTTTGCTNTNNNTGGNTTTACNGGAACTTCTTCTGGAATTGCTGAAGGCTATGCTTACGGNGCACACAGAAGTGGTCAATTCTTGAAAGATGCTAGNGGAAATTTACTGCTAGGTTCTAACGGTTTTCCTCAGGCAGATCCTGAAAAACTTGTCGGTGCTGGTGATCCAAATCCTGACTTCAGAGCTGGTTTAGGNACATCTTTAAGATATAAGAATTTCAATTTCACTACTCAGTTTGAAACATCTCAAGGAAANGATGTTTGGAATGGAACTTATGGTGTNATGTTATTCTGGGGAATCCANGAAGAAACAGATATTTTGACTACCAATGANACTGGATCTTCCATCTATAATGCATGGGGAGACGAAATACCTGCCGGTGCACAATTTAGAGGTTATACCCAAGATTTCGGAGCCGGTCCAGTTGCTGTAGACCACGAGTGGTGGACTGCTAACGGAGGTGGTTTTGGAGACGTTGGTACACAATTTATCGAAGATGGTTCTTGGGTGAAACTAAGAGAGATATCTTTGACTTACGAATTTGACAAGAACTTGGTTGAAAGAATCGGATTGTCAAATATGTCACTTTCTGTATCTGGAAGAAACTTGTACACATGGACAAATATTGAAGGGTTCGACCCAGAGAATAACCTCACGGGTGCTTCTCGAGGAAGAGGACTTGAATATTTTTCAAATCCTGGTACGAGATCAGTTCTAACAACACTAAGATTTGGATTTTAATTTTAAGATTATGAAAATAAATAAGTATATATTAACATTCTTCGCCGCGATAGTGGTGGGAAGCTGTGAAAGTTACACAGAGGATCTAAATGACGATCCAAACAATTTTATAGTTGCTGCATCTGACCTAATTATTGGTCAAACGCAATTAGCATTTATGCAACATATGGGCAGTAATAATGCTCGTTATGCGGCCGTATTTGCAAACACAATGTCTGGTGCTGATAGACAGTATTTGACCTTAAATACTTACTCGCCTAACCGCGGTAATTATAATGATATGTGGGAAGACACATATCTACAAGGTATTAATACAGCCCAGTTGATTTTAAATGATGAGAGCGCTGGAAATCTTGTTAAAGGTATAGCCAGTATTCTTCAGGGTGCACTATTTGCTGAAATGGCAGTTTTATATGGTGATGTTCCATTTTCACAAGCCGTTAAACCAGATGANTATCCTAATCCNGTTTACGACTCTCAAGCAGATGTGGTAAATGGAGGAATTGCTCTTATTGAACAAGGAATTACTTTAGTTGGGTCGGCATCAATTGCTGCTGGTTTCGGTGGAAGTAGATTATCAGGGGGAACTTGGGCTGAAGCTGGTCATACNCTAGCTGCNAGNTATAGTTTACTNGCTGGTAATTACGCTGCTGCTATTTCTCATGCTAACCAGGGTATTTCTTCTAGTGCTAACGATTTGGAAACACAACACGGNACATCGCAGGAGAATAGAAACCTCTTTTATCAGTTTATAATTGATGAAAGACAGGACTATTTGAAAGCAAACGATTCTCATTTGGTTCATTTATTGGACGGTACAGCTAGTAGAAGACTAACTACTCCTGCTCAGCAATTGCAATATGATTATTATTTCATTTCTGANTCAGNCGGTGCAGAAGTTGCTTTAAATACTACTGCAGGCGGAGTTTTCGAAATAGATGCTCCATTTCAATTAGCTAGCTATCAAGAAACCCAGTTTATTTTGGCTGAAGCTAAATTTATGCAAGGAGACGAAGCTGGTGCTAGACAACATTTAAACAATGTACGTGCTGACCAAAGAGTTCAATACTCTTCTGATGAAGNAGGTTTCCCAGATTCTGTTGCTACAGGAACTGATCTACATCTTCAAATATTAGAGGAAAAATATATTGCTCTAATAGGAGAANTAGTNACNTTTCANGATNTAAGAAGAACNAGAAATGCNATTTCTGTTCCNAATAAGCAAGGAGCTATTGGNNCNTCTAATTTCCCTCANAGATATTTATATCCTCAGATAGAAATAGACACGAATCCCAATATTCCTGCATCATTACCAGATTTCTTTGCTCCAACTGCTTTATTTACAAGTTACTAGAGCAATAAATTTGGGTTATTTAAATAAAAAAGCCACTTATCTTAAGTGGCTTTTTTAATTTTGCATAATTATGGAAAGTGAAATAATATATGGAATAAGGCCGATTGTTGAGGCACTAAGAGCAAATATAAAGATTGATAAAATTTGGCTTTTAAAAAACAAAAAAAATCTACTATTTAAAGAGGTAGAAGAATATGCATTTAAAAAAAAAATAGATTTACTCTTTACCTCAAATAAAAAATTAGATAAACTATCTAAAAAAAATCATCAAGGTGCTGCAGCGCTAATAGAACCTGTTAAATATTTTAACTTTGAAAATCTTATTGAAAGAAATATTAAAAAGAAAAAACAAGTTTATTTACTTTTAGATGGAATAACTGATGTTAGAAATTTTGGGGCAATTTTTAGAAATTCATTAGCTACTGGAGTGACTGGAATTGTTGTCCCGGAAAGTAACAGTGCCAACATAAATTCAGATACCGTTAAAGCTTCTGCAGGAGCAGTTTTTCACATTCCAATATCAAAAGTAAATCATCTAAATGATGCAATATATGAATTAAAATCAAAGGATTTTGAAATCATTGGTTTGGATGAAAAATCCGGCATAAATATTTTCAATGAAAGTTTTAATACAAAAACGGTTCTAATTCTTGGATCAGAAGGAAAAGGAATAAATAAAAGTACNTTGAATATTCTGGACAAAAAAGTATGTATCCCTATGCTGGGAGAAATCAAGTCACTTAATGTTTCAGTAGCTTGCGGGGTTTCTCTTTATCATATNATAAGAAATTGCTCTTAACTTATAAGCTTTTTAAGGCAATATTTTTGGTAAAAAAATGTTATTTATATAGCATTTTAATTTACCAATTATCCTTATACTGTATTGAAAAAAATTAATTGTCTCGTATATCTTTTATTATTAAATATCATAATTTTTGATAATAGTATTTATGCTCAATATTATACNGTAAAAGAAAGGATATTGCATTTGCAAACATTTGATGAAAAACCTTTGCATTATGGNTATTTTCTTGGATTTAACAATTTCGGATATCAGATTCAGTACAAAAGTAATTATTATGTACCTAATAACAGAAACTTTCCAAATAACGAAAGAGGTTTAAATCTACCTAATATTGAACTAATTAAAAATACTGGATTTAATGTAGGGCTAATAGGAGATCTTAGATTGAATAAGTATTTTAATCTAAGACTAGAGCCAGGACTATATTACACTCAAAGAGATCTGATTTACCCAACACCTACAAGTGGGCTTGCAAATGACGAAGATTATTTAAGGGAGGTAAAATCTACTTACATACACATACCTCTTTTGGTAAAGTTTAGTGCAAAAAGAATAAATAATTTCAAACCATATTTAGTTGCTGGAGTATCGACTTCTTTAAATCTATCAAGTAATGAAAAAAACAATGATGATAATTACAGTAATGTTTTTAGAGTGACTAGTCAAAGCTTTAATTACGAGATAGGTTTTGGTATTGACTTTTACTTGGTATATTTTAAATTCTCCCCATCAATAAGAGGAATNTTTTCTATTCAAAATGAATTGATACAAGATAACAATCCCAACAGTCCTTGGACATCGAACATAAAAAGTTTGTTGAGTCAAGGNGTGGTAATTAATTTAACTTTTGAATGATTGATTTGAAATTTCATTCATTATAATTGCTGTAGCACTAGTTATATTTAAACTATCTATATTCGACTTGCTTACTTTAGGTATTGTGATTTTATAGCTTAAAAATTTACTGACTGACTTTGAAATACCATTTGACTCGTTGCCAAAAATTAAAACAAATTCCTTTGGAAAAGTAATTCTGTTAAAAGACTCTCCATTTAAAAAAGTACCATAGACTGGAATTGAGACTTTTGATAAGTATGAACTCAAATCTTCATAAAAAATATTTATTCGCGATATAGATCCCATAGATGATTGAATTACTTTAGGGTTGTAACAATCAACAGTATTTTTAGAACAAACAATATTTTCAAATCCAAACCAGTCGCAAAGCCTTATTATTGAACCCAAATTACCAGGATCTGAAACATCGTCTAAAACCAATACTTTTTTATTAAAAGGAGTTCTCTTTTTTTTNGGAGTCGAAAAAATTCCCAAAANATTTGAAGGGTTTTTTAAAAAAGTCATTCTTTTCATACAATTATNAGTTACAATNACATTTTTTTGCACATTTATTTGCTTTGTAGAATAACACCTAACTAAAGGAATTTTAGAATTCAATATGTCTTGAAAAACTTTTTCACCTTCAACCACAAAGTGCGAATNNAGATTTCTATACTTCTTNCTTCCTAACTTTNTGATGTACTTTAACTCAGAATTNGTAATCATAAATGATGTATTTTTACCTAAACGTTNTGTGTTGAATCAAGCAAATTCAAAAATAATAATAATTAATTTTATNTCGATACTNTTAGCTAGTTGCAGTGTNACGAAACAATTAAATCAAGAAGAAANGTTAATTTCAAAACAGACCTATGAGTTAAATGGAAAAAAAATCAAACAAGATCCAATCACAATTCTTTCTAAAACTAGTGTAAATAAAAAAATACTGGGTACACCAATAAAGTTGATGATTTATAATCTNAGTAATTCAAATGCNGAAGAAGANTTNGAAAAATGGTTAAATAAAAAAGAAAATAGAAGATTGAGGTTAGAAAAATTGATTTCTCCTAAACAAGTATACCAAATTAAAAAATACAAAGTTGGATTTAATAATTGGCTAAGAGAAATTGGTGAGCCTCCTTCGTTGTATGATTCAAAAAAAGTAGAGTTAACTAATCAACTTTTTAAGCAATACTATGACAATCTCGGGTATTTTAACTCAAAATCAGCAGCAACTGTTACTGANTTAAAAAACAAAAAGGTAAGNATAAAACACGCAATTACCACAGGAGAAAGATTTATTATAGACAGTATTTCGTACAAAATATCATCCAAAGATATAGATTCAATTTACGAATCCCANAAAAAGAAGAGCCTTTTAAAAAAGGGCGAANCATTTGAAGTAGAGAAGCTTAATCAAGAAAGAGAGAGGTTAATCAATNTATTTAGCAACAATGGTNTCTATAATTTTCAACAAAGAAGTATTCGTTT
>PBVB01000070.1 GCA_002728075.1 Flavobacteriaceae bacterium | reverse complement strand
TCAAATAAATATAAATGGATATGCAGGTTTTAGATGGCAAGAAAATGTAGGGACTACGGAAAATCCGTCGTGGAGTAATATTTCCAATGACTCAAATTATTCTGGAGCTAACTCAAACATATTACAGATAAGCAATTTAAAGGCAATCCCGTCAGGAAGAGAGTTTAGGGTCATAGTAGAGAATTTATTTAACGGATGTTTGCCAAAATTGGTCTCAGATACAGTAACTTTTGGAAAAATAGATCTTTTTATACCAAATGCATTTTCCCCCGATGGTGATGGTTTAAATGATACATGGGAAATACCTGGTATCGAAAACGCAGTTGGATATAAATTGATTATTTTCAACAGATGGGGAATTAAAGTGTATGAGACAAATAATTATAAAAATGATTGGGCAGGAACATCTCAAACTGATTCGTTTATTTCTAAGGACAATATGTTACCGGAAGGAACTTATTTTTATTCAATAATATGGGGAGATGAATCAGAACCTACAAGAGGATTTATTTATATTAAAAGAAGAAATAATTAGATGAAAAATTCAATTCTTTATATTTTTTTAATATTGATATCAACAATTTGTAGATCTCAGCAAGAGTCTAATTTCAGTTACTATATGTTTAATCACCAAGCTATAAACCCTGCATACACTGGCTCAAGAGGTATAACTAATATAACGTCACTAATCCGTTCTCAATGGGTTGGTTTAGAGGGGGCCCCAGAAACACAGACAATAACATTTGGAAAATCTTTGAATTCAAAGAATTTAGGATATGGAATAAGTATTCTTAATGATAAGATAGGCCCAACTAACAGTACTTCTTTTGATATTGACCTTGCATATCATTTGAAATTAAATGAAAAAGGAAACCGTCTTTCACTTGGATTAAAGGGTGGAATTCATAATTATTCATTGAATTCAAATTTAATTCAAACTTTAACACCAGACGATAATGCATTTGTTTTAGACAATGATAGAAAAATCCTTCCTAACATCGGTTTTGGAATTTATTATTTTACACAATCTTTTTATAGCGGATTTGCAATTCCAAGATTATTATCGGATAAAGAATATAATTTAGAACCTCACTTTTACTTTATTACAGGCGGATTAATAAAAATATCTCAAGTTCTTATGCTAAAACCAAGTTTTTTGCTCAGACAAACTAACAGTATTGGAGGTTATGATTTTTCAATTTTAGGAATTATAAATCAAAACATTTGGATCGGAGGACAAATTAGAAGTAGTTTTAACAACTATGGATTTACAAATTTTGAGGGAACTGGAATGAGTGCCCTTGTTGGTTTTCAAATTTTTGAGAATTTGTCATTAGGTTATTCCTATGGTATTCCTTCAAATGAGATTAGAAATGGTATTAGTATGCCAACCCATGAAATTTTTTTAAGATTAGATATTTTTTCAAAAGGGGAGGCGTTTTTATTTTCACCTAGATTTTTTTAAACATGAAAAGAAAGTTAGTTGTTTTTTTAGTTTTCAATTTTTACAATTTTTTTGTTTTTTCTCAACTCAAAGATTTACAAATAGATAGTTTAAACTACATCTGGGGAGATTACTATTTTTTGAATTCTAAGTATGAGAAATCTATTTCAAAATATAAATTAAATGAGGGTAATCTCTCAATTGATCGTTTTAGAAACCTGGCTAAATCTTATATTCGGACAAATAATATTGAAAAAGCAAAAAGTATTTATGAAAAAATTACAAAATCAAATAAAGCTACTGTATTAGATTATTATAATTACGCAAATCTTTTGCCAGCAGGTAGCAATTTAGCAATGGAATATATAGAAAAAGCGATTAAACTACCTTTAAAAAAGGTAAACTATTCAGAAAATGTTAGCAACGTTTTACCCGACGAATATGTTATTAAAAATGCTCAAGGCAATAGTGAAAAAGGAGATCATGGTCTAATTTTTATCGATAATAAAATCGATAGTAAGGTGTTTTTTTTAAGTGAACAATCAAATTCTAAAGAGATTAAAACAAGATCGAAAAAAGTTAAATCAAGATTTCCAATATATAATTTCTATGAAGCGAATTTTAATTCAGAAATTTTTCTTATTGAACGTACAAAAAATAAACTAAAAAATTTAAATTCTCAATTTCAAGAGGGATATGGAAGTTATAATCCGTTAAATAAAACCCTTTATTTCACAAGAAGTGAGTCGCGATTAGATTCTAATGATAGTATTCAATTAAATATTTACAGTACTATTTTAGATAAAAAAAATAGTATAAAACTAATTCTTAAAAAGACAAACAAATATTCTAATCTTCATCCAAGTATTAATTCAAAATCTAACCGTCTTTATTTTTCAAGTAATAGACCAGGTGGTTATGGAGGAATGGATATTTATTATGTTGATGTATTAGGTGATAAATTTACTGAACCAACAAATCTAGGACCAGATATAAATTCTGAGTATAATGAATCTTTTCCGTATTCATATAATGATTCAATTTTATTCTATTCCTCAGATAAAGCTGACAGGGGAGGGAAGTTTGATATTTATATTGCAACCAAAGTGATCTCTAACCGTTGGTCAACAGACGCTTTAAAAGAAAATGTGAATTCTAAAAGTGATGATTTTTCATTTGGTATAAATCAAAAATTAAAAATTGGATTTTTATCATCAGATAGACAAGACGGAATGGGAGAGGATGATATCTATGCATTTAAGTTTAATCCAAGATTAGCAGGTGTTGAAGATTTTTATCAATACAAATTTTCAGACACTTTAATTGTTGCAAAAAACGGTGTAATTTTTAATGACTTAGAATTAATTCATTCTATTGATCCATTGCAAAAGCTTTATAAAAAAACAGTCATATTAAAATCTCCCCCAAAAAGCGGTAAAATTGTTTTTAATAAAAACGGTACATTTTTATACAAAAGTGAAATTGATTCTATCTACAAAGATTCATTTAGTTATGTGTTAAAGTCTGAATTAAAGAATTCAGAGCCCATAACAGTTCACTTGAGAAGACTTAAAAAGCAGGTCAATGAAGTAGAATTGGAACAATTCGAATCTATATTTTTTGATTTTGATAAAAGTGACATTCTTTCAAAATATAAAGAAAGACTCGATAAATTGATCAAATTTCTAAACAAACACCCTCAAGTTTCACTTGAGTTAAGTTCTTATACCGATTGCAGAGGTTCTGATTCTTACAACTTGGGATTATCTAATCGAAGAAATAAAAGTGTAGTTAATTACATTAAAAGTAGAATTAAAAATCCTGAAAGAGTTTCTGGAAAAGGTTATGGAGAAAAAAATAGTTTAAGTAAAAACTCTTGCTTCAAAACAAGTGAAACAGAACACCAAAAAAATAGAAGAACAGATTTTAAATTAAAACTTTAATTCCTGTAAAAAATATTCTACCAGGCGCAGCTTCATAATACCTGCCACCAAATGCATTGATTCGTATATTATCTGGGTANAATTTGTTAAATATGTTATTACATCCAAAAAAGAAATCAAAATTATTTTTTCCGATTTTTANTGGAATTGAAAAGTTGAAGTCATCTCTCCAAAATGAACTAATTTTTTCAGTATTATTGTCGTTAGCATATAAATTCCCTCGATAATTACGTGAATAAACAATATTTAATTTTTTTGAATTNTTGTANTTTAGTTCGANGTTGCCAAATCTTGTTGGAATACCAGGCAAATAGTTTCCTTTTAAATTTAAATCACCCGATATATATTCACCATACCTAAAATTAGTGTAGTTGAAAATAATTCTTGCTAAAAAATTTTTGTTTAAGCGATGATTAAAATCAATTTCAATTCCTTTACGTAAGGTTTTACCAGCATTTTGATAAAATGTTCTTCCTGGAAATTCCTCNAATTCGAAGGGAACCAAATCATTTTCTGTATTTACCACGAACCCTACAATAGAAAAATCAGTTGATTCAGATTTGAACTTTAAACCAAAATCANAATTTTTAGCTTTTTGTACATTTAATAAATCATTAAAACCTCCTTTTCCAATAGGATTTGCNGANAATTCACTAAGCGTTGGTGTTTCATAACTTTTGGATGAATTAAAAAANAAATATGACNTCTCNANAATTTTATAAGAAAAACCAATTTCGTTGCTCCATGCAGAAAGTTTTNTATTCCCTGAATCGTCTCCATTTGAAATAAACTTATCATCTACTTTTAAAAANTTGTTGTCCCAGCGAATTCCACCATTTAATTTGAATTTACCNAAAGATATATTTTCTATAAAATAGATTCCGAAGCTTTGAAAGCTTTCAATCTGTTCTAGAGTTTTATCCCCTTTGTTACCTTCATNGTTCTTATATCTTTTTCTTTTGTCTGATTGGCTTGCGATGTCGTATCCAATTTGTGTTTTAAAAAGCATTTTATTTCCTTTACTTTTTTTTGTGAAATATGATCCATGGCCGTAATAATTTCTATTCAGATTTACAATACCTCCAAAATTGAAAGGCAGTCTTGCATTAAACGTTCTATTTGAAATGAAGCTATAACTTTTAAATAAAANATTTCCATTTTCATAATTTATATCCATAGCACTTTTAATATGGTTGATTTTTTCACCAGATTTAAATAATACATTTCTATCTCGAGCTTTCGAAGGAGAGTTTTTAAAACTGTCAAAATTTTGTCCACCAGGGTCCTCTGCTAAGGGACTATTTGTTGAATTGAATTGTAATCCCAATTTTGTTTTTTTTGATAAAAAATAGTTTCCTCTAAGATTAAACTGGGTTGACTCAAATCTACTATTCTCTCTAAATCCNTCTCCATCTTGATGATTTAAATGTAGTAACCACTGAGACTTTTCAAATTTTAAACCTGAAGTATAGTAGGTTTGTTTATAATTATTTTGGGCTCCTCTTAATCCTAATTCATNAAAATTATTTTCTATATNATTNAAAGTCTCTAAAAAGATTACACCTCCAGCAGCATTTCCGTATCTAAGAGAACTGGACCCTCTAATAACTTCTATACTTTCAATTAATTGAAGAGGAAGATTATCTAGTTGACCTTGTCCGTCAGGTGTAGTCTCNGGTATNCCATCAANAANAANTTTAATNCCNCTTATACCNAAAGCTGATCTTG
>PBVB01000069.1 GCA_002728075.1 Flavobacteriaceae bacterium | reverse complement strand
TATCAAACTCAACTTCTAATGCTACTGCAGAAAACGTTAGATCTTTNATCAATACNTTTTTTACAAATAANNTGAAAAAATTTGATAAAGTTTTCAGAAGATCACTACTTACAGCAGACATAGATGATTTAGATCCAGCAATATTAAACTCAAGAATGAATATTAAAGTTCAACAAAGAATTACTCCTTCAACAACAGTTTCTTCTTCATATGAATTAGCATATCCAATGCCCATAGCTGCAGCTGATGATGTTAATTATAGAGTAGTATCTTCTCAGTTTACTTTTAGCAACTCAACTTGTATAATTAGAAATAGGTTAAATAGTACAACACTACAAATTGAAAATGCTAATACTGGTCAAGTTCTAGTAGATAATATCGGATCCTTCACGCCAGCAACTGGTAAAGTTAACTTAGTTGGATTCTTACCGACATCTGTACAAAATGACGGTGTATTAAAGATCGGAGTTGTACCAGCTAATGAAAGTACAATTAGACCACTAAGAAATTATATTATAGATGTTGATACAGCATTATTAACAATTACTCCAATAATTGATTTCCAAAATACTGAATCGGTAGTAACAACATGACGAATACTTTGATTGATTATAATCGTAGGGATATTAATATACGAACTGATAAAGTTGAAGAAGCTTTACCAGAATATTTTTCTACTGACTTTCCTACATTACAATCATTCTTAAATGAATATTATAACTTCATGGCAGGAGATGATAGTAGTGGAGCTACTCATAACTTTAATGAAGAAGTCAAAAACCTTTATAGAAACAGAGACATTCAAGCTGCAAGTTTAAAGAACTTAGATCAGTTAATATTTGAAATTGGAAATGAACTTACAGCAGCAGATATATTTACAGAGCCTAGATTTGCAGCAACACGCTTAGCTAAATTTTATAGAAAAAAAGGAAGTGTAGAATCAGTAAAAGAATTCTTTAGATTATTCTTTGGAGAAGAGATAATCGTATCATATCCTAAAAATGATTTATTTGTTGTAGGAGAATCTAAAATAGGTTATGAATCTCAAAAGTTTATTAGAAATAATTTTTTATATCAATTATATTCAATATTAATAACTTCTGGATTATCAACACAAACTTGGCAAGAACTATATAAAAAATTTGTACATCCTGCTGGGTGGTACTTTCAAGGACAGGTTTCAACAGATGGTGTTGGAAGTTTAAGTTTATCTGCTCCACTATCAATAGCAGGCAATGTTGATCCAATTTTTGGAGATTCTGCAGAAGTATTTGAATCTGCACCATTTACATTATTAACTGCTTTAAGAGATTCAGATCATAAGACATTAAGAGAAACATTAGATGATACTATCGATCGTTATCAATCATTAAGTCTTGGAGATCTTGCTAGTATTGGTTACGAAAATATTGCAGAAATTATGGAACCTACTTCACCAACATTTGATGAAGACAGTGATGCATCACTATTCCCACTTGGCGGTAAGGACTTCTCAAATGCAATTGAAACGATGGATCAGAACATATTTAAGTATGATAGTGTATAAAAATTATATAAATAGAACAATAGTTAATAGGTATATGTATGGCTAAACAAGTAATAGGTATAGGATCGAGTGCAAACGATGGAAGTGGTGATACTCTTCGACAGGCTGGTACTAAAATAAATGCGAATTTTACTGAGATTTATACAGCATTAGGAGCTGATGGATCTAATCTTTCAACGGAAGTAACTATCCAAGATTCAGCAGTTGTATTTGAAGGTGGTAATGCTGATGCTCATGAAACTTTCCTTAGAGCAACTGAACCTACAGCAGATAGAATGGTATATCTTCCAAATGATGATGGTACATTACTTTTAGATTCAGCCGTACAAACTATCACAAATAAAACTTTAACATCTCCAAAAATTGGTACATCTATTAATGATACTAATGGAAACGAATTAATTAAACTTACAGCTACTGGTTCTGCGGTTAATGAAATAACATTGGCAAACGGAGCAAGTACAAATGGACCTACTATATCAGCAACAGGTAGTGCTACTAACTTAAATATTAATTTAGATGCAAAAGGCACAGGATCTGTAGAATTAAACAAAGCAGCTTTCACATCATCTCTTATAACTGCTAATGGTAACGCAAGTACAGCAGCAACTTATATAATAGGTAATAAAGGTAGTGCGCTTGCAGTTGGATTATTAGATGGTACAACAGTTGGAGAATATAAAATATTTACAAATAAAGGTGCAGGAGCGATGACAGTAACTCCAACAAATTTTGCACAGGGCACTTCATTTGCTCTAGCTCAATTTGATGGTTGTACATGTATATGGGATGGTACCAATTGGTATCTTGTAGGTAACCAAGGCGAAGTAACCTTAGCATAATAGGATAATAAAATGGCAGCAGGCGCAATAATAACAGATGTATTTAAAAAGAAAATTTTATTAGATTTGGATTCTGATATTCAAAACAATGGAAATTTTTATATAGGTATAGGCAGAGCATTTCAATGGGATGGATCTGAAAATGTTCCGACACCACAAAATCATAGGTTTGATTTAAGAGAAGCATCTTATGCATTACAATCAATAAAGACTGCAGAAGATAGAACTTTTACTGTTCCACGTAATACATGGTCATCTGGTACTGTATATGATGCTTATGATGATAGAGTTGTAGGGTATCCTACAAATGCATACTATGTTATTAACTCTTCTAATAATGTTTACATATGTTTAGAAGCTTCAAAGAACTCAGAAGGTGTTACTCAAATATCAACAGTTGAACCTACAGATGTTGATATAACAAAACCATTTAAAACTTCAGACGGTTATGTTTGGAAATTTTTATATGGTATTACTGCTCTTAATGCAAATAAGTTTTTATCAGCTAACTTTATTCCAGTAAATTTTCAAAAGACTTCTAGCGGAGATGCTACTCTGCAACAACAAAAAAATATTCAAGATAATGCACATGCAGGACAACTATCTAATATAGTGGTTACAAATGGTGGTACTGGTTACAGTGCATCTTCTCCACCAACTGTAACTATTCAAGGAAATGGTTCTGGAGCTACAGCAACAGCAACTGTGTCTGGATCTGGAGCTGTGACTAAGATTACATTAGATTCAAGTGCAGATAGTTGTAGAAAATTTGGAATTAATTATGATAAGGCTAGTGTATTAATATCAGGAGGAGGAGGCACCGGTGCTAAAGCTAGGGCAGTTCTTGCCCCGAGAAATGGTCATGGCGCAGATGCGAGAGACGATTTAAGAGCTACAAAAATGATGTTTAATACTAAACCAAGTGGAGCAGAATCTCTAGCATTTAATATTGATCAGGATTTTAGACAAATTATGTTACTTAGAAATCCACATGGTGCTGATTCATCTTCACTGTTTACAGACACTGTCGGTAGAGCAAATAGAAATATTAAAATGACAGGATCTGTAGCATTTCCTGTTGACACTCTTATTACTGGTGGATCATCTGGAGCTAAAGCATATGTTGATCAAAGAGATAGTTCTGTGTTACATATACACCAAAGCGATTCAACTGGATATCAAGCTTTTGCAGCAGGAGAGACAATTACTGGCGCAAGTTTGACAGCAACAATCGCGTCTGCTGGAAGTGCATTAGGTCCAGCCGCTAGTCGTGAGGGTGGTATGGGTACCAATAATGTATTCCCTGACAAGTTCGATATATATTATTTAGAAAACAGAGCTCCTGTTATTAGAAGTAGTGCACAAACAGAAGACATAAAAGTAGTTATTTCAATTTAAGGTAAGATAATGGCAACAGCATATAATAGTACAATATTCAGTAGCACCTATAAAGACGACTTTAAGGATAGTAATAATTTTCATAGAATATTATTTAACAGTGGTAAAACTCTCCAAGCTCGTGAATTAACTCAATCTCAAACCATTATACAAAAAGAGATTGAAAGAATGGGNGATAACCTTTNTAAAGAAGGNGCTATGNTAAGACCNGGTGGAGTTACNGTTAATAATCAANTNGAATTTATTAAACTTGATACTTCAACTAATGCTATGGATTCTTCTGTGGCTCCAGGAATACTCAATACTGAATTCACAGGAGCTTCATCTGGAGTTAAAGCTAAAGTCATAGACGTTCTTCAAGACAGTGGAGCTGATAAGCCTGCTACACTATATGTTAACTATACAAGTACATCTTCAGGAACTGCAGGAACAGATCCGATTCGAATGTCACCACAGGAAAATATGACAAATGGAGCTGGTACTACTCTTACAGTTCAAACAACGAATTCTAATTTAAATCCTGCAGTAGGACGAGGAACTCGAGCTTCAGTGGCTGATGGCGATTTTTATGTTGAAGGCCATTTTGTAAATGCTCAACCACAATCAAAAATTATATCAAGATACACTACTAATCCAAATAAATCTTTAGGATTTGTTGTAACTCAAGATATTGTAACATCAGCTGATGACAATACATTATTCGATAATCAAGGAGCTTCACCAAACATATCTGCTCCAGGTGCTGACAGATATCGTATTAGATTAAATCTTACTACACAAGATCTTGTAGCAGATACTGATAAATTTATAAACATTGCTAATATTATTAATGGTGCTGTGACTAGTCAGCCGGAAGCTGGTGATGAATACAATACAATTAATGATGTTTTAGCAAAAAGAACAAAAGAAGAATCTGGAAACTATATAGCAAAACAATTTATTGCTAAGTTTGATTCAGCTAGTGATTCAGCATTAACTTTAAATATAAGTGATGGGATAGCATATGTAGATGGTTATAGAGTTCAACCTAATTCTTTACCTTTAGCAGTGTCAAGAGCTCAAGCAACTCAAACACTGAACAATGAAGCGATTGCAGCTAACTATGGAAACTTTGTATATGTACAAGATAGCGGCTGTGATGGTATTAANATGGGAGCTGGTACTGANAGAGGAGCTAAAGGCCTTCCTACACCATTTGTAGATAGTTGNACAATATTTGATGCAGCTGATGCATCAGGNAATGCTATAGGCCAATGTAGAGTTAAAGCTGTAGAAAAAGGTGGAGTTACTGGAATACCTGGATCAACTCTAGGTCCTTACAAGTATTATCTACAAAATATTGAAATGTACTCTGGCAAGAGTTTTAGAACAGCTCGAAGTATTGGTCCTTCAGCTACAGTGTTCTTTAATCCTGTACAAGATAATGGACAGACAGTATTAAGATCGACAGAAAATCACGATCTTTTATTTCAATTGCCTAAAGATAGACCAAAAGCTTTATCAGATTTCAATCTTACAGTACAAAGAAAGTTAACTGCCACAACAGATGCAAGTGGAGCTGCTACATTTAGCACTTTGTCAAATGAAACCTATACCAATACTTCAGATTGGATATTTGCTTCTGTAGATAGTGCAGTGTTTGNTCCGACNGTTTCAGGATCTGGAACAACNTCTGCTTCAATAACAGGTGGACCNAAGAGTAAAAGTATTGTTGCATTGGGNTATATTAATAAAGCAGTNNCTGCTTCTGCAATACAAAGAACAAAAACATTAGCTACTGTAACAAAAGTTGTAGGACCNACAACAGTGAACGGTGTTACATCATANNATTTAGCTAANCCNGATTTATTTGATGTTACTTCAATAAANGACACTAACTCTAGTGGAGTAGATGTATCAAGTAAATTTATTATTGATAATGGTCAAAGAGACAATCATTATGATTTAGCTAGATTAATACTAAGACCAGGACAGACTCAAACTAATCCAATTCATGTAGTGTTCAGACATTTTACACATGGAGCCGGACAATTCTTTACAGCTCAATCTTACCCAGCTTCAGTAAGCTATTCAAAGATTCCTAATTTTATTACTAGAGAAAATAAAGAAATTGAATTACGTAATGTAATAGATTTTAGACCCGTAGTTGATTCTGCTGGAAAGTTTGGCTCGGCTGGATTTGCCTCTATAGTAAATGAAATACCAAAGAACACAGATGTTATGTCAGCTGACATTGAATATTATTTACCAAGACGAGATAAGATTGTAGTTACAAATGACAATAATTTAAAATATTTAAAAGGCGCTAGTGAATTTGATTTACAAGAAGTTGAAACTCCTGGCGGAGCTTTAGATTTATATAATGTCAGTCTTAACGCTTTTACGATTAATGATTCAGATCTCACATTAGAAAAAATAGAATCCAAAAGATTCACAATGCAAGATATTGGGCAAATTGAAAAACGTATTGATAAACTTGAAGAAACAACAGCATTGAGTTTACTAGAAGTTGATACAAGAAATTTTGAAGTTATTGATTCTTCAGGAAATAATAGAACTAAAGCAGGATTTGTAGTAGATAATTTTGCCAATCATTTTCAAGCAGATACTCTTTCAGCTGAATATAGAGCTGCAATAAGTCCACAACAAAAAATATTAAGACCATCTTTCTGGGAAGATAATGTAAAGTTAATATATGACTCTGCTACTTCTAGAGCTTTAAATTCAAATAATTCAGGGGTAGTAATAAAAGGCGATAATTTATATTTAGACCATGGAGAAGATTCTGCATTTTCTCAATTATTAGCAACTCAAACTGAAAATGTAAATCCATTCAACGTTATAACTAATGTAGGAGTTATAGATCTTTCACCTTCATCNGATGATTGGAAAGAATCAAGAAAAGCTGCTCCGAGAGTTTTAGATGGTGGTGTTAAGATAGATAAATCTTTAGCTAATAACTGGAATAATTGGGAATGGAATTGGTCAGGTACTGAAGCTGCTTCATTAACAGCAAACCAACAACTTTCAGAAAGACAAGTAGAGAATCAAGTTGGAAATCAAATAATAACTACTAAGCAGACAAATTTTGTAGCTTCAAATGAAGTCATAAGAACATTAATAGGAACACGAGTTATTGATATAGCTCTCATACCATTCATGAGATCTAAGAAAGTATTCTTCAGAGCTCAAGGACTGAAATCTAATACCAGAATGTTTGCTTTCTTTAATGGAGTAGATGTTTCGAGTTGGGTAAGATCTGAAGCTTCATTTACTAGATTTGCTACATTGGATTCAGATTTTGGAAGTAGATATAATAAAGCAACTTCACACCCAAGTGGATCGAGTAATTTAACAACAACTGATTCAGGATCTTTAATAGGGTCATTCTTTATACCGAATACTGATGCTATAAAATTTAGAACTGGTGATAACGAATTTAAACTTTTAGATATTAGTGTAAATGAAGATAGCGTTGCAACTTCTAAAGCTAACGCCATATTCACATCACGTGGAGTTTTAGAAACAGAGCAAGATACAATACGCTCTACTAGAAATATTACTTTGGGCTCTGGTTCTCGAGAAGTATCTAGAAGAGCTGCATACACCAGCAGAGATGATAATGATAGACCATCGACCGGTACATTAGTACAATGGGGAAATGAAAAAGATGGAGGCATAGCAAGTGTATTCGGTGGCGGTACTAGATACTCAAGTAATAACATTGGATCTAATTTTTCAAATGAAGTTACTTCTTCAGAATGTCTTACTTGGTATGATCCTTTAGCTCAAACATTCATGGTTGAACAATCATCTGGAATATTTGTTACTAAAGTAAGATTGTTTTTTGCAACTAAAGATAGTAATGTTCCAGTACAAGTTCAAATAAGACCGGTTGAAGCTGGAGTTCCGGCTTTATCTGTAGTTCCTGGAGCTACCAAATTCTTAGGACCTTCTTCTGTTAACGTGGCTGCAGAAGGAAGTAATTTAACAACTGTGCAGGGAAATCCAACAGACTTTGTTTTTGAAGAGCCTGTGTATTTAAAACCTTTTACTGAGTATGCAATAGTAGTAGTGGCTCAATCTAATGAATATACATGTTACACAGCTAAGTCCGGAGATTTTATTGTACAATCAACTGAAAGAAGAGTAACTCAACAACCTTCATTAGGTTCTTTATTTAAATCTCAAAATGGTTCAACATGGACAGCTGATCAACATCAAGATTTAATGTTCACTATATTTAAAGCGAACTTTGTATCATCTGGATTGGCCACATTAGAAAATGGTGATGTCGCTCCGATGTTACTAGACACTGATCCTATTACAACTACAAATTCATCAACAACAGTTTCTGTCTATCAACCGGGTCATGGTTTTACTGTAGGTGATTTAGTTACAATAAACGGAGTTACAACTTCCGATTCCTCTGCTTTTGTATCAGCTGAAATTGGAGGAAGTAGTAATTCCGGAATACTTGGATCAGAGTTAGATGGCGGACGAACAATAACAAAAGTTGATTGGACCGGATATCAATTTGTAGCAGACGGTTCTGCAGCTACTGGTACAGTATCAGGTGGAGGAAGCGCATTACGAGCAAGTCAGAATATGCAATTCGATACTTTTGTACCAAACATACAATTCTTAGCTCCTCCTTCAACTCAAGTGGCTGGAGATGCTAAGTTTCATAGCGGAAAATCTTTCGGTGGAAGTGAAACGCCATATACAAGAGATACTAATTTTAAGCCTATTTCATTAAACAGAAATAACACAGTTGATAATCCAAAATTAATTGCATCAAGAGAAAACGAATTAAAATCTGGAAACATTAGTACTACAAATAACCCGAATCAAAGATCAGCTCATGTTAGAATTGGTATGGTTACATCTGATCCAAATGTTTCTCCAGTTATCGATTTACAAAGAACTTCATTAACAGTTGTTAATAACTTAATTGANAAACAAGATGCAGCTGCAACATCAAATGGATTCAGTGTTCCAATAGCATATAAGGCAGAGACAGATCCTATAGAAGGTAGTTCAGCTTCAAAACATATAGCAAGAACAATTACATTGGCTGAAGATGCAGTCGGATTAAAAGTTATCATTGCAGCAAATGTTCCAAATAATTCATCATTCGATTTATATTTTAAAACTGCAACTGATGGTGTAAATATTACAAATGAAAGTTATACTCTCGCAACAAGAGAAGTTCCAGTTGCAACAGATGATAATCCAAACATATTTAGAGATCATACTTTCTTAATAGGCGGAGTAGGTGGTAATCTTGATCCATTTACTCAATTTAAATTAAAAATAGTTTTCACTGGATTTAATTCTTCGAAAGTTCCAGTGTTAAGAGATATGAGAGTGATAGCACTAGCAACATAATGAGAGACGATATGCAATACATAAACGTGGAAGGATCTGGTGGATTGGTCAGAGACCAAGAAACTGGAGCAATACTAAATACTAATAAGAGTGAGATAGAGCGAGCTCGA
>PBVB01000068.1 GCA_002728075.1 Flavobacteriaceae bacterium | reverse complement strand
CTTTGGGGGATGCGAAAATGGGGGCCCAGGTAAAGGGGGATATACCTCACCTTACAACAACCCAAAAATAAAAAATGGCCCAATAGGGGAATATTTAACAGATCGTATTGGAAACGAAGTTGTAAATTTTATTGATGAAAATCAAAATAAAACATTTTTTGCATATGTTCCTTTCTATTCGGTTCATACTCCCATTGAACCAAAACTAGAATATGAAAAAAAATACCAAAAAATCAAGGGGGATCAATATCATAACAGAGCAGATTTTGCTGGAATGATTCAGTCCTTAGACGAAAATGTTGGAAAGATATTAGATAAAATCAAAGAGCTTAACCTAATTGAAAAAACACTTATAATCTTTACATCAGACAATGGCGGAATACGTTCTATTTCAAATCAATTCCCATTAAGAGCTGGTAAAGGTTCATATTATGAGGGTGGAATAAAAGTTCCATTAATTTTTTCTTGGTACAAAAAAATTACAGCCAATACCAAATCCTACGAAAGAGTATCAAATATTGACTTTTTCCCAACTATTAAAAATATTGTGGGCTTCAGGGAACGGATAGAACTGGAAGGTGTAGACCTCAGCCCTGTTTTTAATGACAAGAAGCTCCAAGAGAGGTCACTTTTTTTTCATTTTCCAATTTACCTCGAACCATATAATGTATATAAAGACAACGGCACAGACCCACTTTTTAGAACTAAACCAGGGTCTGTGATTATAAAGAATGACTGGAAACTACACCACTATTTTGAAAACAATTCTATAGAGTTATATAATTTAAAAGAGGATGTGGCCGAGTCCAAAAACCTAAGCAAAGAAAACAAAGAGAAAACAAATGAGTTATTTGAAGAATTAAATAAATGGAGAAAATTAAATAATGCTCCTATTCCTTATAGAATCAATCCCGATTATGATCCAATATTTGTTGACAGTTTGTTAAATTTAATTGAAAACAAAAAGATTAAAAAAAGAATATCTCCCAACTTGAATTTATCAAAGTTTTATTAATGAAAGGAAAATTAATTTTAATATCGATATCGTTTCTGTGTCTTTTCTCATGCGAAAAGAATACGAATTCAAATGATTTGCCCAATATAATTTATATAATGGCAGATGACCTTGGATACGGGGAAGTTGGAGTTTTTGGACAAAAAATTATTGAAACCCCTAATATAGATAAGCTTGCATCAAACGGGATGATTTTAACCAATCACTACAGTGGAGCTCCAGTATGTGCTCCAGCGCGTGCTGTATTAATGACTGGACTCCACACAGGTAAAAATCCTGTAAGAGGGAATGATGAATGGAGGGAAAGGGGAGATGTTTGGAGTTTTGAAGCTATGTTCAAAGACCCTTCGTTAGAGGGTCAGCGACCACTTCCAGATACAATTCAAACCGTTGCAAATTATTTAAAGTCCAATGGTTATAAGACCGGTATGGTTGGCAAATGGGGACTTGGCGCACCCAATACGAGTAGTATTCCCAACTTGAAAGGTTTTGATTTTTTCTATGGATACAATTGTCAAAGACAAGCCCACACTTTATATCCATCGCACCTGTGGAGAAACACAGATAGACATATACTAAACAATAAAATAGTAGACAAGGGGCCTTTAAGTAATGACGCGAATCCAAATGATTCTAAAAGCTATAATAATTATAATCAAGTTGATTATGCCCCTACTTTAATGCATAAGGAATCATTAAAATTTATAGAACGAAACAAAGAGAATTCATTTTTTCTTTACTATGCAAGCCCTCTTCCTCACCTTCCGCTTCAAGCACCGGAAAAATGGGTTAATTACTACAGAAAAAAAATTGGAGACGAAGAACCTTATTTGGGAGACAAAGGTTATTATCCAAATCAGTATCCAAAAGCAACATATGCGGCTATGATTTCTTATCTAGATGAGCAGGTTGGAGAACTAATATCAAAACTAAAAGAAATAGGTAAATACGAAAATACCCTTGTTGTTTTCACAAGTGATAATGGCCCTTCCCATGTGAAACATGTAGATATTGAATTTTTCAATAGTACTGGTATTTTTGTCAATTCTAAAAAGACGGTTAAAGGGAGTGTAAACGAGGGAGGATTAAGAGTCCCTACTATTGCTNCTTGGCCAAGTAAAATTAAAGCTGGNTCNAANTCTGATCATCCAAGTGTTTTTTATGACTTTTTTGCTACCATGGCAGATATTGTTGGTAGTCCTTTACCTTATCCAACAGATGGGATTAGTTATTTACCTACATTGGTTGGGGAAAAACAAATAAAACACGATTACTTATATTGGGAATTCCCTGAGAAACAATATAAAGGTCANCAAGCAATCAGAACAGATAANTGGAAAGGTATTAAGAAAAATTTACTAAAAGGTAAATCTAAACTCCAGTTATTTAATTTGGAAGATGACCCAAAAGAAATGAATGATTTAGCTGAAAATTATCCTGAGATAGTAGACAAATTAGAAAACCTAATGGAGAAGGCTCATACAAAAGCTGCACTTGAAAAGTTCAATATCCCCATTTTAGACTAATTAAATAACTAAAATTTATGTTAATCAAATTTTGAATTAAAATGAAAAAACTAAAGATTTATTTAATGTCTTTTTCCTTAATGCTTTTCACGTTTATCTCGTGTAATCCTATTTCNAAGAAGAANAAAGAAAGACCAAATTTTATAATATTTATTGCNGATGATATAAGTTGGGATGATTTTGGGTGTTATGGTAATAGACAAGTNAAAACTCCTAATATTGACAAACTTTCTACAGANGGAATGCTTTTTAAAAATATGTATTTAACTACAAGCTCCTGTAGTCCAAGTAGAAATTCTATAATAACTGGAAGATATCCACATAATACTGGGGCTCCAGAGTTACACACAGAGCCTCCATTGGAAATGATTAGCGCTGCAGAAGAATTGAAAAATAATGGGTATTACACAGTGTCATCTGGTAAATTCCATATGGGTGAATATGTTAGAAGAGGCTTTGATTTAATTCANGAGGACAGAAAAATTACTGGTTTGGGAGGCGAAAAACAATGGGTTAATATCATCGAAAACAGACCCAAAGATCAACCATTTTTTTTATGGTATGCAGCTCACGACGCGCACAGAGATTGGGGTGAAAATAAATTTTCTGGTACCCACCCCGTTGACGAAATATCCCCACCTGATTATCTTATAGATGATCAGCCAACAAGATTGGATTTAGCTAATTATTATGACGAAATTAAGAGGTTTGACTATTCTATCGGCAGTGTGGTCGAAACCCTTAAAAAGGAAAAAATTTACGATAACACTTTTATAATAATTATGGCAGACAATGGCAGACCCTTTCCACACAGTAAGACAAGACTAAATGATCAAGGAGTTAAAACGCCATTTATCTTATTATATAAAAATGGAAATGTATCAGGTGTAACTAAAAGTTTGGTTAGCGTAATAGACATTGCACCTACTATTTTAGAATTTGCTGGTATTGAAATAGGAGAAAATTATCAAGGTAAAAGTTTTAAAAATTTACTACAATCCCCAGATGCTCCATTTAGAAATTTCGTGTTTGCTGAACACAATTGGCATGATTATGAATCACACCAGCGGATGGTGAGAAATAAAGATTTTATGTATATCGAAAATAATAGAAATCAGTATGCTCAACTAGGGCCACTAGATGCACTCAATAGCCTTTCGTTTGCTAGTTTATTTGAGAAAAATAAAACTGGAGAAATAAATGAAATTCAAGGTGAAATTTTTATATCTCCAAGGTCAAAAGAAGAATTCTATGATATGCAAAATGACTTATTTCAGAGAAAAAATTTAGTGCTAGATAGAGATTTTCAAGATGAAATAAATAACCTTAGAAATGTTCTAAATCAATGGAAAGAAGAGACTGGAGACTCTGAGCCTGAGTCAATAACTAAACATTGGTATAAAAGAACCCCTGGTTCAATTGAAGCAAGAAACAGTTTAAGTAAATCTATAGAATCTCTAAAAACAGAATTTCACGGAATCAGGGGGGAATTTCCTGGTGCCTCAAATAACGCAACAAAAATAAATAACAAAGGTCCTTTTTAAGAACATATAATTATGAAATATTTCAGATACTTATTAATGTTAACAATTGGCTTGGTTTTGATGGGCTCGAAGTCAGAGCCCAGAAAACAAAACTTGAATGTTTTATTTATTATCGCAGACGATCTTAATTGTGATATTGGAGCTTATGGTAACCCAATAATTAAAACTCCCAATATTGATCGGCTAGCAAGAAATGGCGTCTTATTTGGAAACGCTCATATTCAGTATCCTTGGTGTGGTCCCTCTAGAGCATCATTTATGACTGGGTTGTACCCTGATCAAACTAAAGTCAAGCAATTAAGAATTAATATTAGGGAAGCTATCCCTGAGGTTATTACCATGGGTCAAAAATTTAGAGAAGAAAGATATCACTCAGTTAGGATAGGTAAAATATTTCATTATCATAATCCAGGGCATATTGGAACATCAGGAAATGATGACAATTATACTTGGGATCAAACAGTTAATCCATATGGAAGAGATAAACTAGAAGAATACAAGATTAATACTCTTAAACCNCAACGTTATGGAGGGACACTTAGTTGGCTTTCTGCAGAAGGTACAGATGAAGAACAAACAGATGGAATTGGTGCAAATGAAACCATTGAGTTTTTAGATAAGTTCGCTAAAAGTAGAGAAAACTTTTTTTTAGCATTTGGACTTTACAGACCACACACGCCATATGTTGCTCCAAAAAAATATTATGACATGTATGATTCAAATGATATGGAAATACCTGAGATTTCAGATCAGTATTTAATGAGTATCCCAGAGCCTGCAGCTCGAAGCGTCAGACCCCCATCAAAAATTGAGCAACATGATCTGGATAAGGACTTAGCCAAAACTATAAAGAAAGCTTATTATGCAACAACAAGTTTTGTAGATGCACAAGTTGGAAGAGTACTTGATAAATTGAAAGAAACGGGGTTAGATAAAAATACTATTGTTGTCTTTACATCCGATCATGGATATCACTTAGGTGAACATGGACATTGGATGAAAAAAACACTTTTCGATAATGGTACGCGTATTCCTCTAATTGTCTCCGGTCCAGGTATCAATAAGAATGAAAAAATAATGGATGCACCAATAGAAATGATTGATATTTATCCAACTCTAATGGATTTAACTGGCAAAAAAACTCCGTCTTTTGTTTCTGGAAAAAGTTTTGCATCGTTGTTAAAGGACTCTTCAAAAAGGGTCAGAAAAAGTGCTCTCACAGAATTAATAATAGGATCAAAAGATGAGGCGGTCCAGGGTTATTCTATAAAAACCAACCGTTACAGACTTACTCAATGGGGGGAAAACGGAATCCATGGTTATGAACTGTATGATCATAAATTTGATAAACCAGAACTCAATAACCTTGCAGATGAAGAGGCTTACAGAGTACTAAAAGACTCTTTAAAAAAAGTAATAAGGGATCGGATTGCTGATGCAAGAAAAATACCAGATGGAATAGGCCAACAAAATATTCCTAAAGAAACGGGAGAACCAAAACCTATTTACTCTCAGCCTAAAAGCAAATTTTAATTTTTTATCTCATTCAATGAAATACTTTTCATTAGTTTTTATAATTTTTTTCAATTTAGCGTGTAATGATAAATCATTTAGGAAAAAGCCTAATATTATTTTGATTATGACCGATGACCAAGGCTGGGGACAAACAGGTTATTATAATCATCCCATTTTAAAAACTCCAAATTTAGATTCTATGGCTACAAATGGTCTACGCCTTGACCGTTTTTATGCAGGTTCACCTCTATGTTCACCTACAAGGGCAACTGTTTTGACTGGAAGGTCTAATGATAGAACAGGTGTTTTTTCTCATGGATATGCTCTTCGATTGCAAGAAAAGACTCTAGCAGAGGCCTTAAAGAAGAAAGGTTATAAAACAGCACATTTTGGGAAATGGCATTTAAATGGTTTAAAAGGTCCTGGTGTTCCTATTTTAAAAGATGACGACCATAGTCCTGAAAGTTTTGGATTTGATTATTGGATATCAACAACAAATTTTTTTGATTTAAATCCTATGATGAGTCAAATGGGAGAATTTATTGATTTTAAAGGCAGCTCATCTGAGATAATAGTAAACGAGTCTTTAAAGTTTATTGAAAAAATTCATTCATCTGAATCGCCGTTTTTCATCATAATTTGGGATGGCTCCCCGCATGATCCATTTTTAGCCTCTGAAGAAGATAAAAAACAATTCAAAAGTTTAGATGAAGAGAGTCAAAATCACTATGGAGAACTAGTTGCCTTTGATAGAAGTATTGGTGTTTTAAGAAAGAAAATTAGAGATTTGGGAATATCTGAAAATACATTAATATGGTTTTGTAGTGATAACGGAGGTTTGGACAGTGGAATTTCTCCGTCCACAGTTGGAGGCTTGAAAGGTTTTAAAAGTTCAATGTGGGAAGGGGGCCTAAGGGTACCAAGTATTATTGAGTGGCCTTCAATGATTAAACCCAAAAAAACCAATTACCCGGCTTCTACAATGGATATTTTCCCAACGATTGCAGAAATTGTTGGATTACCCGAATCTGAAATGCTTAAACCTTTTGATGGTGTTAGTATTGTCCCTGTTTTTAATTCTAAAATTAAAAAAAGAGAAAATAAAATACCATTTCGTCTTGAAGACAAAGGGGCCTTAATTGACAATAATATCAAGCTTGTGGCGCATAGTATAAAAAGTGAAAAATTTGAATTATACGATTTAAAAAATGATCCAAAGGAATCTATCGATATTTCAAAAACTCATCCGGACATTTTCGAAGTAATGAGAAAAGAGTATTTGGTATGGAATAATTCTGTAGATGCTAGTCTTAAAGGTAAAGACTATCCCGAGGGAAAGGTCCTCAGTCAACCTAANACACATTTTTGGATGGGTGATGAAAATTATAAAATTTATTTAAAGGANTTTATTTTACGCCCTGAATATGAAAGACGTATAAAAAATTTTTATAAATAGATATTTTACATTGCATCAACAACCGTTCTAAAACCGGCATGAATAGAACTTGTNTCGGGAGANGATTTCATTCTCATTGAATTTCTATANCCNGNNCAATANGATTTATTACACAAAAAACTCCCNCCACGCATTATTTTTTTTGGAAGGTAGGGCTCATTNGGNTCATAACTTGTNGNNGGTCCNATAGGATTNTNCGCAACTTCATATTGGANGAGTTTGTAATAATCAAAAGTATACCAGTCATAACACCATTCCCATACATTTCCAGATATATCGTATAATCCGAATTTGTTTGGAGGATAACTTCTAACGGGAGCCAAAAATTCAAATTTATCCTCCATTGTATTTTTGTAAGGAAACGTNCCATCCCAAGTATTTGCATAAGAGGGNATATATGGATCGTCCCCCCATGAAAATAGTGAGTTTTCAACACCTCCTCTTGAGGCATATTCCCATTCTGCTTCAGTGGGGAGNCTCTTCCCAGCCCATTTACAATAAGCTTGNGCATCNATCCAACTNANGTGNACAACAGGGTAATTATCTTTNCCNTCAATTGAACTTCCAGGGCCCCAAGGTTTTTTCCAATTAGCACCTTTTGATAATTTCCACCACTGAGAGTAGTTGTCTAACCTGACAGGTGAAGATGTATAATTAAAACATAGTGATGATGGAGACAAAAGACTATCGTGGGGTTTTGGAGTATTTGGGGGTAAATCCTTCTTCATTTCATCCCAATCAATTGTTTTTTCTGCTGTAGTTATATAACCTGTTTCATCAACGAATTTTTTGAATTGAGCATTGGTAACTTCAGTTTCATCAATCCAAAATGAATTAATTTTTACCCTATGCTTAGGGTATTCATCTTCAAACCCCTGGTCATTATCTGCACCCATATTAAAAGTACCTGATGGAATGAGAACCATTCCTCTTACTAGCAAGGAATCTTTCTTTGATTTAACTTTTGAAACAATTTTAGTTTTCTTTTTTTCAATTTGATTTTTATATTTTGTTTGATTATTTGAACATCCTGAAAATATATTGAAGATTATTGAACAACTAGTTATAATTAAAAAAAGGGGAAATTTCATGTTAGGTAGTTAAAAATTAATCCGATTCTCTATATTGAAGTAAGTCATCTGGAGGATCCAGATTTTTTTTATGTTCATCAACAATCGTTTTTAACTGTCTTAAAATATCAGGATTTTCGTCTGCGATATTATATCTCTCTGATGGATCAACATCTAAATTATACAGTAATGGCTCTTTTAAAATTATTTTTTTATTACTCCCGGGAGGGTAATTGTAAACACCTTGGGTTATGTAATGCGCCTTATATTGCTTGTATCGAACCGCATAAATTTCCCTTGATCTATAATAGAAAATCTTTTCTCTTTTACTAGGTTTACAATGATAAAGAGTATTTTTTAGACTCACTCCATCCATTATCCTATCCTTTATATTTTCAATGCCTAACATTTCTAGGATGGTTGGAAATATATCCAATGTTGATCCTAATTCGTCAACCGTGCCTTTTTTTATTGGTCCACCCCAAAAAATTCCAGGAACTCTGTGCCCACCCTCCCAAGAGGTCCCTTTTCCGTTTCTTAAAAGTCCGGCAGATCCTGAATGTTGTTCAAAAGGTAGCCATGGGCCGTTGTCGGAGGTGAAAACTACTANAGTATTTTNGTCGAGGCTGTTTTTTTTGAGTTCCTCCATAATTAATCCAACACCATTGTCAATCTCTTCAACGACATCCCCGTATAGGCCTCTTTTACTTCTTCCTCTGTANTCGTCTGAGGCNTATAGAGGAGTATGAGGAAGATTATGNGCTAGATAAATAAAAAANTTTTCATCTTTATTTTTTCTAATAAAGTCAACTGCTTTATCTGTATATCTTTTTGTTATTGTTGTCTGATCAGCAGGTCNTTCAATAATTTCATTATTTTCTAAAAGTGGNACTTTGTAATTATCTGAAACTGGTTTTTCGCTATCATAAATTTTCCAGTAGTGGTCCTTTACAGGAATAGCCCCTCCATTGATATTTTCCATGTCNTTTGAATATGGAATNCCATAATAATAATCAAATCCATNTTGAAGAGGNAGATANTGNTTTTTGTGTCCCAAATGCCATTTCCCAATAGCAGCTGTTTTATATCCATTTTCTTTTAACTTTTCTGCAATAGTTATTTCAGACNTGGGGATACCATACTGAGAATCAGGGAAAAACACTCTTACCTGANCTCCCATCAACCCATTTCTAATAGGAAGACGNCCTGTTAAAAGAGCGGCGCGACTAGGAGTGCATACGCTAGCTGCTGAATAAAATTGTGTCCACTTTTGACCCTCGGTTGCCATTTGATCTAAAATTGGTGTTTTTATGGTTGGGTGTCCATACACTCCCAAATCACCATACCCCATATCGTCAACAAAAACAATAATGAAATTTAGTTTAGAATCTGTTTTTGCTTTGTCACAGGATAGAACTAAAAACAAAGAAAATAATAGTAATACCGATGGTAATCTTTTCATTTTAAATCTCTATTTTTAATACTATAATTTAAGAATTTTATATCAGAAAATTAGTCTTATTTCTTTATTCTCTCCTTTTTGTTTTTTCATTCTTTAATTGTAAAAAAGAAAAAGAAAATAGGCCAAATATTGTTTGGCTTGTTGCAGAAGATCAGTCACAATATTTCTTCCCTTTNTACGGAGATAAAACAGTAGATCTTCCCAATGTTGGTCAGCTACTTGAAAATGGTATTTTATACAATGAGATGCATTCTCCATATCCAGTTTGCGCTCCTGCGAGGAGTGCAATAATCACCGGCATGTATCCAAGTTCGATAGGCACCGGTAATCAAAGGGCTTATCATCAAAANAGAAAAGTAAGACCTGATTCNGAGTCACAACTTGNCTTTCCCTATTACTCATCAAAATTAGCTGAGGCNATCAAACCATTCACACAAATTTTAAGAGAAAACGGNTACTATTGTACAAATAATTCAAAAACAGANTATAATTTTAAATTAACAGANNAGGCATGGGATGAGTCAAGTAAANATGCGTCTTGGGAAAATAGAAAAAAAGACCAACCTTTTTTTGCAGTATTTAATTNTGGTGTAACACANGAGTCGTCAATATGGAATAGGGACAAAAAGAAATTAAAGGTAGATCCAAATATTTTAAAAGTTCCTCCCGTTTTCCCAGATGATTCAATTACGCGTCACGCTCTTGCTGTTAACTATTCTAATTTGATTGAGATGGATATCCAAATGGGTAAAATTATAGATANANTAAAAAAGNAAAATCTATATGATAACACCTATATATTTTTTTACAGCGACCATGGGGGACCTTTCCCAAGACACAAAAGAGCTATTTATGAAACAGGAACAAAAGTTCCATTTATTGTAAAATTCCCTAAAAGATTTAAAACAGAAGATAAAAGAAATAATGATATGCTAAGTTTNATTGACTTTGCTCCTACAATACTGTCTATAGCCGNTATTGATATCCCTAAGATATATCAGGGCAAACCTTTCTTGGGTGCTAAAAAGTCTTTAAAAAAGAGAAAATATTTATTTACGGCAAGTGATAGATTTGATGAATTAACAGACAGAATACGAGCTGTAAAAAGTAAAAGGTTTAAGTACGTTAGAAACTATAATGTTGAAAAGCCTCATGCTCTTAATGTGGTCTACAGGACTCAAATGAACTTGATGAAACATCTTAATGAATTAAATAAATCTAATTCTCTTTCTGTTAAACAGAAGCTTTGGTTTCAAGTTCCCAAAAGACCAGAAGAATTTTATGATTTAGAGAATGATCCATTTGAATTAAATAATTTAATAGAGGATGAGAAATTCTCACTACACATAAATGAATTAAAATTGCAACTTGACTCTTGGCTCAAGAATATAAATGACTTGGGTGGAATTCCAGAAAAAGAGCTTGCTAGGNTTTTAGTAAANNGATAAAATTAAAATAAAAAAAGGTCGGCCAAAGCCAACCTTTTNTCNAAATTAATCAAANTNAATAAATACNAGANATTANTTATTATCTGTATCCATTNTTCGTTGGNTCNGAATCCAACAACACTGGATTTGTAAGTACTTCNTTCAAAGGAATTGGATACTTTACATGTTTGGGCTGAATATTTGTTGCTGCACCTTGTGCATGTTTAGTAACCTTTGTGTTTCTAACTGTTTCCAGAAGTATTCCCCATCTAATTAAATCTTGCTTTCTATGTCCTTCTGCAAAGAGTTCGTACTTTCGCTCATCATACATTTTCACTCTAAATTCTGCTTGAGAAAGACCGCTCCAAGGGCTGTCTGGTTCAAATGCTCTTTCACGAACTTTATTTACATATTGATACGCATTGTCGGGTCCGTTAAGTTCATTTTCNCTCTCTGCAGCCATTAGATAAATATCCGCAAGCCTTATAAGAACAATATTTTCAGACTTAGCATTTCTTGGCTTGTCATTGTTTAAGTTCATTAATTTACCTATATAAACAAATTTTAATTGAATCCCTTCNTAATACTCCATAAAAGTTNCGTCGTATCTTAGGTCACCCNCCTCCCAATTACTACGTTTCCCAATATCAGGACAAGCTATACCTGCTCCAAATCCGGTAAAGGACTGGTTATTTGCAGCAAGTGCAGCATTCAATGCATTTTTATCTCCTTTATTTTTAGGATTATCTTTAGCACGAGGATTGTACTCCTCAATCCANAGATTGGTTTGTAAATTNCCACTGTTAATTNCACCGGTAGTATTTAAATGATTTGTTCCAAGNGCAGCGTCCCCNGCAAAGTCAACCCAAAGAATATGTTCATTCTTTACCTCNTTATCAAGGGTTGTTTTNTCATACGCATANACATCTGCAAAATCATCCATTAATGTGTGAGGTGAGTTATTAATTATATCCACNCNCTCAGCTAGACAAGAAGACCACTCTTTATCAAATAAATGAAATTTGGCTTTTAACGCAGCTGCCGCCCANTTTGTCATTCTACCTAGGTCACCNCCNGAATANGNATCTGGNAAATAACTTTTAGCAAGAGNTANATCTTCCTTCATTCGTGTTCTTATCTCNCTCATTGGAGTTCGTGGAAGAACAGAAAGTTCATCGGTCCCCAATTCATCCGTGAAAAATGGAACATCTCCATAGAATCGGGTTAGATCATAGTAAGCCATTGCTCTTAACACATATAATTCTCCTAGGAGCTGATTTTTCTCCTCTACAGTTAGTGCTTCTGCAGTTGAAATATTGGCAATAGCAGAATTTGCATTTCTTATAAGTAGATAAAACTCTTTCCAAGCCGCGTGCAAATCTCCATTCCCCTCCGTGTAAAGGTAATTGTAGGGAGTTTGAATAACTTTTCTTTGAGGACAAACCTCGTCACTCCCGTACTGAACAGCACCCCTGTAATTTCTGTTTCGGTATAGGTTTTGGTTATTTAATGTAGCATAAACACCATTTACTGCCATTTGAGCTTCATTAAGATTGTTATAGAAACCAGTTGGTGACAATCCACTTCTTAAATCTTCTTCTAAGAAATCTTTTTCACAACTAGATAAGACGATTAATAAAACTAGAATCATCCAATTTATCGTATATGTTTTATAATTTTTCATTGCTTTATTTTTTCTATTTTTCATAATGATATTTTTTATAAGGTTAGATTAAATCCAAGTGCAAATGAGGAGTTGTAAGGGTATCCTCCGTTAGCTACACCTTGTGCCAAACCGTCACCATAATTACTTTGCTCAGGGTCCCCATGGGTAAATTTGGTGAAGAGCAATAAGTTATTACCTGTTAAATAAACACTGGCTCTTTTCATTCCAGGGATATCTAAATCATANGTTAGGGTTACGTTTTTTAATCTTAAGAAAGAACCATCTTGATACGAGACATCACTTCGCTGCTGGTAGTTTCCGAAACTTGAACCAGCTCTAGGAATGTCTGAGTTTTGATTTGAAGTAGTCCACCTATCCTTTACAATTGGCAACAAATTACTTCTTGGGTCTCTTCCAAAATACCCTAGATGATAAGCTGCATTTAAAATCTCATTTCCATAAGATCCATGGAAAAAGAAATCAAGAGTAAAATCTTTATAGGTTAGTGTATTTCTTAAACCTCCGTAAAAATCTGGATTTGGATCTCCATGTACAACAAAATCAAGTTGATTAATTGCACCATTACCGTCTAAATCAACGTATCTAGGTCCTCCTAAAACACTACCTACAACACCATCGGCATCAATTTCAGCAGTGGTTCTATAGGTTCCAAGATACGTAGCACCTAAGTAAGCAGGTGCAGGATATCCTGGGATTATTCTAATACTTGGCCCTGTTGCTTGACCTGGAGAAGCTAAATCAATCCATTCTGCCCCATCACCGATTGAAATTACTTTGTTCTTATTTGCAGAAATAGTCAAATTTGTACTCCATGTGAAATCAGGTTTGTCAATATTTAATGAATTAATGGTAAACTCAAACCCTTTATTTTCTATCTCNCCAACATTTTCTAACCTAGTTTCTCCAGCTGTTCCTGGTATGGGTCTGTTGAGTAATAAATCTTTGGTCCTTTTATTATAATAATCTAGTTCCAAAGAGTATCTATTATTTAAAAACCCAACCTCTAATCCAATATCGGTTTGGGTTGTTGTTTCCCAATCTAAATTTGAGCTGGCTAAGTTTTCTAGTAATACTGCATTGGAAACTTGATTATTTAAAAAAGTTACATAAGGGGTAAATCTTGATAGAGAGTTGTATGCCGGTACACCTTGTTCACCAACAATTCCGTAACTTACTCTTAATTTTAAATTACTTATGTAATCAACACTTTGCATAAAACTTTCCTGACCAATTCTCCAAGCTGCGCCNACAGATGGGAAAAAAGCATATTTATTGCCTTCTTCAAAAACCGAGGAACCATCTCTTCTTCCAACAAGGGTAAGTAAATATTTGTCTTTGTAAGAGTAATTTATTCTTCCCAAAATGGATTCAAATGTTCTTTTTTCATAGTTACTTGACACTGCATTTTGATTTGGATCAGACCCTAGAGCAAGATTGTTGAATGTAACTACATCATTTACAAAACCGTAAGCCCCTGATCTAGAAGACTCAAANGTGGTTATTTGAGATGTATATCCAGCAAGGACTTTCAAAGAGTGTTCGTTAAACTCCTTGACATAAGTAATCGTATTTTCATTTAATATATCTCTGCTATTTCTTGAAATGATATTGGCCTCGCCATCTTGACCTTTTGCAACTCTATCTGGCAAGATTGTCGAAAAGTATTGGTTTCTTTTACTAAAATCAAGTCCCAANCCAATCGTGGATCTNAATGTTAGTCCAGGAATAATATCATATTCCAAAAATGCATTGGTCAATAGATTTGTAGTCAATGTATGATCAATCCTTTCATTCACATCTGCTAACGGATTTCGAAAAGGTGTATTTGCCACTGGATTTACGCCATTATANGTGCCATCGCTATTGTAAACTTCTAAAAAAGGAGGCATTGCGTTTTGAACCTCTTGCCAGTTNACTTTGTTGTTTTCAATTTTCCTATCAGATAAGTTAAGTCTAAACCCAGTTCTAATTTTTTCATTAACATTAAAATCCATATTAGCTCTAAGAGTGTATCTATTAAGACCTGATGATTCAATTATAGATTGTTCAGACCATCTATTTAAAGACACATAATANTTGGATTTTTCAGAATTACCACTCAGTGTTATGTCGGTATTATTAACCTGACCGTTTCTTGTTACCAANTCTACCCAATTTGTATTAGGAATAGTAGCTAAGTCAAAAAGTGGATCTATGGATGGATCATTTTCTCCGTAACCACTAGCTCCATAAACCAAAGTTTCTGCCTCATTCCAGTAATTTGCAAAATCNGTAGAATTTAAATACTGAGGAGGGTTTGCTATACTACTAAAACTTGTGTAATGATTAATTGACACGTCAACATCTCCAGATTTTGCAGACTTCCCATTTTTAGTTTGAATTAAAATGACACCAGCTGCTCCTCTGGTTCCGTAAAGGGCCAGAGAACTCGCATCTTTTAAAACCTCGATGGATCGAATATCATTAACGTTGATATTTTGTAGATTAAAATCGGTCCCGGCAATAAAACCATCAATTACAAAAAGTGGGTTGTTATTACCTTGAATTGAACTTAGTCCTCTAATACGAATTGTAGGAGCCGATGATGGATCTCCATCAGGAGCTGTTACTTGAAGGCCTGCCGCTCTACCTTGAAGAAGGTTGCTAACACTTGAAGCAGGCTGGTTTGACAAAGCATCCCCAGATACTTTTGCAATAGATGAAACCAGATCTTTCTTTCTGGTTGTCCCGTAACCCGTTATAATAATTTCCTCCAGTGATCCTTCCTCAGGTGAAAGAGATACATTAAAACTATCCCCATTAGATACATCAATTGACTGGTCGCCATAACCAACAAATGAGATGGTTAAAATGGCATCATCATTTTCTAATTGAATAGAAAAATTACCGTCAAAGTCAGTTGTTGTTCCGTTATCGGTTCCTTGTTCTATGATAGTTGCTCCTGGGAGAGGAACTCCTTCAGAGTCAACTACCACACCGGTTACACTTCTTTGAATATTTTCAATCAAATCTTCCACCTTTTTAGCAACTGGATTTGAAACAACTTTTTTAAGAAAAACTAAATTTTCACTTATTTGGTATTCAATTAAATTATTAAAAAGTGCCTTGATTGTTTCCTCGATATTCTTTTTTTCTAGTGATATTGATACCTTTTGATTGAAATTGTAAATACTACTATCGAAAATAAATCTCAGTTTTGTGTTAGCTTCTATCTCATCCAGAACATCAATAATTGAGGTGTCCTCAACACTAATTGTAATTTCTGTTTGAGAATAAACATTGTTGCTTGCAAAAGAATTAAATATAAAAGTAATTCCTAGAATTAATGAAAAAATAATATTCCTTGCACGCAATCTTTTTTTCTGGTCGCGTTGAACGCTATTGCTATTTAAATTCATAAATTTTTCATGTTTGGTTATTAATAAATGTTTGTTTGTTTTATTTAATTATAATTTTATTGTTGAACTTTTGGTATTTGATATTATAAACTTCTTTTAAATATCCCATAACTTCATCGATTGATTCTTCTTCAACCACAATTGTGGCGTTAAAAAAATTATCTGACAGCTTTTTGTTGTCGTTCGTAATAATTACGTTATACAACCTTTCAAGCTTTAAAATCATAGAGTCTATATTTTCATCTCTAAAAATAACTCTACCATCTATCCAAGAGGTGTAAATTTTGGTATTTACTTTCGAAATTTCTATTTTCTCATTGGACTGATTTACGTTAGCTCTAAAACCAGGTTTTAAGCTAACGATTTTTTGATTATCTGAAAGCCCCTTTACTCCAAGACTTCCATTTACAAGTATTATTTCTGAAAAACTGTCTTCTTTATAACTTTTGACATTAAATTGTGTTCCGTAAACCTCTGTAATAGCATCGTTAGACACTACTTTAAAAATGTCTTTATTATTTTCAGAGATATTAAAAAAAGCTTCTCCATCTAAATAAACTTTTCTCTCCATCCCATTTATAAATTGAACAGGGAATTTTAAAGAAGATCCCGAATTCAGATTTACAATTGAGCCATCTGATAATTCTACATCAAATCTTTTGCCATAGGGTACAGTCAAGATATTGTAAGAGAGCTTTTTGATTCCTTTTTTTTGATCAAAAACTATTTTTTTTGATTCTTTTTTTATTAAAATTTCGTCATCTATTTCAATTAATTTATCATCTAAATTCTCTAAAACAATTTGATTGCCACTAGAGGTTTGTAGAGTGACTTTGTTTGGATCGAGTACCACCTTTTTTTCGTCTGCTACTCCCTTGCGCATTTGATTGTAGTAACCTACCGCAATAGAAATGGAGATTATAGCTGCATATTTAAAGATATTTTTTAAACTAAAATTTAGTTCCCTCTTTGTCTGCTGAGAATTTATTCTATCTTTAATTTCTTTAATTATTTTTTCTTGGTTGGCTCTACTCATAGCTAAGTTTGAGAAATGATTTACAGATATATAATCTTTAAAGACTTTTAAATTATTTTTTTTTTCGATCCATTTAAGAAGAAAATTTAGCTCCTCTATACTCGATTTGCAGTTAAGAAAATTAATAATCTTCCTCTCAATTAATGGTGTCATATATTTAATACGATTTTAAAAATCATAAC
>PBVB01000067.1 GCA_002728075.1 Flavobacteriaceae bacterium | reverse complement strand
AAAAAATTCATATCAACATTTAGTTCAAGCCAGAAAAGAGGCGAGGGAGTCTAATCTAAATTCAAAAAAATCATTTGAATGGTTGAACGATAATAGTAGAAAGTTTTTAGCTGCCGGTTATTTAGGAGAAGGAATAAGCGCTGAGGAGCGCATTGCAAATATTGCTAAAAGAGCAGAGGAAATTTTAGAGATGCCCGGTTTTGCAGATAAGTTTTACAATTACATGTCGGAAGGGTATTATTCACTAGCATCTCCAGTATGGTCAAACTTCGGTAAAGAACGTGGGTTACCAATTAGCTGCTTTGGTTCTCACATTGATGACGACATAGGAAATATTTTGTACACTCAATCTGAGGTAGGAATGATGTCTAAATTAGGCGGAGGAACTTCAGGTTATTTTGGTAAAATCAGACACAGAGGTGCGGAGATTAAAAATAATGGAGAGGCCTCAGGAGCAGTCCACGTTATGAGACTATTTGAATCTATGGTTGACGTCGTAAGCCAAGGATCGGTGAGGAGAGGTCGTTTCTCACCATACCTCCCAGTTGATCACCCCGATATTATGGAATTTTTGGAAATAGGCACAGAAGGAAACCCTATCCAAGAATTGACCCATGGTGTCACCGTCACCAATGACTGGATGCAAGAAATGATTGATGGTGATGTAGAAAAAAGGACCGTTTGGGCAAAAGTCATACAAAGTCGTGGGGAAATGGGATATCCCTATATCTTTTTTACAGACAACGCAAACAATGGTGCTGCAGATGTTTACAAGGACAAAAAGTTGCCGATATATGCTAGCAACTTATGCACAGAAATCATGTTACCCTCTGATCACAATTGGTCATTTGTCTGTGTTTTATCAAGTATAAACCTGTTGCATTACGACAAATGGAAAAACACCGACGCCATTGAAACAATGATTTATTTTTTAGATACACTAGTTACAGAGTTTATAGAAAAATTAGATAGGTATAAAAATTCCCCTAATAGAGATGACCAACAGACATTTCTATTCATGGAAAGAGCGTATAATTTTGCAAAAGAAAATAGAGCTCTTGGAATGGGAGTTTTAGGATGGCATTCTTTACTGCAATCTAAGATGCATGCCTTTGATAGCCAAGAGGCGTATGATTTAAATAGTGAGATTTTCAGAACAATAAAGGAAAAGTCATATAAAGCTTCAGAATACTTGGCAACTAAGTTTGGAGAACCTAAACTACTAAAAGGTTACGGGAGAAGAAATACAACTTTAAATGCGATTGCTCCGACAACATCATCTGCGTTTATCTTAGGTCAGGTTTCTCAAGGCATAGAGCCTATATGGTCAAATATCTATGTTAAAGATATCGCAAAAATTAAAGTTACTGTTAAAAACCCATTTTTAATAGAACTCCTAAAAGAGAAAGGCATGGATACCCCAGAGGTATGGAAAAGCATAAGGGACAGAGATGGTTCTGTCCAACACCTAGAGTTCTTATCTGAAAACGAAAAAGAGGTATTTAAGACATATTCTGAAATTGATCAGTTGGCTATAATTTATCAAGCCGCGAACAGGCAAAATCATTTGGATCAAGGCCAGTCTTTGAATATTATTATACATCCAGATACCAGCACTAAAGAAATCAATAAGATTCACATCACAGCATGGAAACTTGGACTTAAATCACTGTATTACCAGCACAGTATGAATGCTGCTCAAAAGTTCAAACAAAAGAAAGATTGTGAAAGCTGTGAGGGTTAAATTACGTTAACCTCATTTTAATTTAAATTATTTAGGAGTCCCCGAGAATCTTNTACTGAACTATGATAATTTTCTATCGACTAGACAGTAGATTTAAATAAAATTAAACTCCGTTGATTTGTTTGTATGTGTTGTAAAACTCCTCAACTATATTTATTTTAATTTTAGAAATATCTTTTGTTTTGAGTAGTATATTAAAATATAGTGTGGTATTTCTTGGACTAGTTTCAACTTTTCGAGTAAGTTCAATTTGAGCATTTATTTTCTTTTGAATCATCTCTTTAATTTTGTCTCGTGTTGCTAATATTTTTTCAATTTCTATAACTGAATTGTTATCAAATGTTTCCATAGAGTTCTTAAAAATAGATTTTGTAAACTCATGAATTTCTCTAAGATCTCTAATTTGAGATAATTTCAACTTTTGATGGTCATTATTGATGTGTTTGTGACTTTTTGTAATTATATATTCAAGGTCACTTGCTAAGTCCTGGATATCACTTAGTAGAACGATGTAAAAATTACTTGCTGATAAACTTGGTTCGTCGAGATTTTTAACAAAATAAAAAATATTTTCCCTTAAATCTTCGACTTCATTGTTAAGCCTTTTAATATTTTTCTTACCCTTTTTAAGAATAGTTATTTCATGTTTAGATAACCCCTCAATTAGGTTTCCAAATATTAAATCTACTCTTTTGAAAAACTTTATTATGTTTCCAGAACTCTCTTCCATAACTCCTTTCATGGATTTACTCTCAGCTTTTAGAATCTTATCTCTATCCACTTCCATCTCTTCATTTCGGTGAGCGATAAAGTTCTTTCCAACGATAAGTAAAATAATAAATAGAATAATTGCTATAGCTTGGAAGCCTCCAATATGAATTAGCGAAACTATAATTCCAGAAACTATAAAGGCTGTAATTGCAGTCAGAAACCATCCAGCAATCACACTGATTACTCCTGACACCCTGTACACAGCACTATCTCTTCCCCAAGCCCTATCTGCTAAAGATGTTCCCATCGCTACCATAAAAGTCACATAAGTTGTTGAAAGAGGTAATTTGTATGAGGTGGCAATAGATATTAAAATAGATGCCACAGCTAGATTTACACAGGCTCTAAGCATATCAAAAGATGGAGCCTCAGGGTCATTTACAAACTTTTTCTGATTAGCTGACCCGGAAAATTGAAGTTCTATTTTCTTTTTTAATTTTTCTGGTAATAAGCCCTCTAAAATGACAGATATCTTCTGAAAAAATTTAACAATGAATTTTGAAAACAATGAGGGCTGAAATCTTTCCTTTATATAACCTTGATTTGCAAGATCTAACTCAGTTTTCATCACTTTTCTGGCTTTTGAAGAAAACCAGAGGGTTAGAACCATTACCAAACCAGATAAAATCAAAAATGCAGCAGGAGTAGGGACTTTTGCCGACATAGCCTCCATGCTGAATTGAGAAGCGTTTACTCCTGAGGATATCCAAGCCTCGTACGACTGATAGGCCGCAATAGGGACGCCTATAAAATTGACTAAATCATTTCCCGCAAAAGCAAGCGCTAGGGCAAATGTTCCGACACCGATAATTACTTTGTAAATATTCGCTTTAAAAAATTTGATTAAACTATAAGATAAACCACACCAAAAAATAAAATTGAGTATGCTTACTTTTAACACCTCCAATTCAATGAAATCTTTAATCTTCATTCCTCCAATTATATCAAATTTTAAGCCTGCCCATGGAGTCCCTTTGATTCCTTTCATAAGGATAAAATACGTAATTGCAGAAAGTGCTATTCCTGAAAATAGAACGCTTACCCATAATGGTTTTTTCTCAAATTCGTAGGTGAGAAATATTCTACATATCCATTGTACTATAGCTCCAATAGTCAAAGCGACAATTATTGAAAGTACAATACCCGATATTATTTGTATCGCTTTAGAAGTGTTTATATAATTTATTAGATCAGAAATTTCTCCAGATGAAGAAGTGATTTTTATTAATGACATGAAAACGGCAGCTCCAAGTAATTCAAATACAATAGAAACCGTAGTTGAAGTTGGCATTCCAAGGGTATTGAAAAAATCTAAAAGCAAAATATCCGTTAACATAACGGCTGTAAATATTAGTATGATTTCATCAAAATAAAATTCACCGGGATTAAAAATACCTTTTCTAGCCACTTCCATAAGGCCACTTGAGAAGAAGGCTCCGAATGCGACACCTAACCCGGCCAGTATCATGATGGTCCTCAGGGATATAGCCTTTGANCCAACTGCAGAATTCAAAAAATTTACTGCGTCATTACTTACNCCTACAATTAAATCTCCTATGGCTAAAACCGCTAAAACAATAACTAATAATAAGTATAAATTCTCCATATTTTAAAAGTGAATTTCGAATTGAAGCCTCCAAAATATTTTATTATTTGAATATTTTGAGTCTTCTTGAGTTACATCAGTTTGAATTTTCAACTTGTGTTTTACAAAATATTTAGATAGTCCAAATGTATATTGTTGAATGTCACTGTTAGAGGTCACAAACTCATCAAATTCGACACCTGTATATCTTGCAGAAATTGCAAGTTTTGATGGTAANACATAACCAAAATGTAAGTTTAATGCACTACCTGTATTTACAACATCTCCAGTTAAAGTGCTGTCACTATTTCTAGCAAATGGATCGTCTGAGTTTCTGTCTGCATATTCTCCCATTAATGAAAACCCTCGATATTTAAAATGTGTATTGATAAAGAAAGTTTTTATATCTGTTTCAAAAAGTCCGTAATCTGTTTCCATGTAAGAACCCATATTACTTCTGTTTTTTACCGCGTTGTCATTGTAATCATATGCGAATCCGAAATTTAGTTTTGGAGTCTCTTCAAAGTCCAAGTCATCACCCTCGTAGTCNCCTTTACTTTTAAATTCTCCAAAAGGGAGTAGCTCTACCCTTACGGTATATTGGTGTCCCCCAATATTTCCTCTAGAAATATTCCTTCCTTCTCCTTGTGATATAGCAAAGGTCTCTTTCATCAAGAATTTTTCACCTATATTAATCTTATGGCCTAATTGTAAACCAAAGTCCCTGTCAATATTGAATTTGCTATTTAAAAGNGATCTNTCTACTAGTGCTAACTTAGCTGATGAGATAACCCTTTCAATATTCCCGGGTAATTTTGCTTGTCCAAATTGAATACTCCAATTTCTGTAAAATTTCCATTTTACACTGGCATCTAAAATTATTCTAGGCGTATCGGAGGTATAGAAGGAGCCACCTGAAATGTCTCTATTTGAAAGAGCTAATTCAATTTTATAGGTAAGTTTAGGATTGTAAGCAAAGCCTTTAAATTTTAATCTAGATCTTCGTATTAGCGAATTTGACTCGGGGCTACCATATGAGTCACCATCCTCTTTCCAAGTTGTTGATGTCAAGTATTGAACTCTAGCTGAAAAATTCATAGTCCAGGTGCTGTCTTTCCCCTGAATATTTAAAAGACCTTTACCAAATTTAGGGGCACTAACTTCTTGAGAAACAGACGTGAAACTAATCATAAATAAAAAACTAAAGGTTAAGCTTTTAACTAAATAAAATAGTTTTTTTAAACTGAAAAAATGAAATAATGAAATTAATTTAATGTTAAGGTTTATTCCAATATTACAACATAAATTAATTGAAATAAAAATTTTTTTTCACTTTTTTTGACAGATTATTTAAATATTAACCCAATGTTAATTTAATGTTAAGAAAAATTTGTAACTTTAAATTAGATATGAAATACATTTTTGTTTTTTTTCTCAGTTTTTATGGTTTTTCTCAGGATTTACCATTTTTAATGGATCAAAAATTTTCCATAAAAACAAATAAATTAAAAATTACTGAACATCATAATCAATTAAAAAAAGTTGTAGAATTTCATAGTAATGGAGTGAAGGCTCAGGAGGGATATTTAAAAAGAGACAGACTTCATGGAGAATGGACTTATTATAATGATGCCGGTGAAAAAATTTGTATTGCCAATTACAATGATGGTAAAAAAGAGGGCAAATGGATTTTTTTGTTCGGTGACTATTTAAAGGAAATAGAATTTAGCGGTAACTATTTCGTTAAAGAAGTAATTCTTGATTAAACTACTCTTTATAACTAACTAGTATTAATATAATAGATTACTATCAAAGTTGGATCCTGTAGGTTACAGCGAAAGTTCTACCAATTTTCCTTTGAGAAAACAAAACAGGATCAGCATTAAAAAATTCATATTGCACTTCCCTTACATCGCCCAATATATTTTGGACCTCTAATTGAATTTGTTGTTTTTCTTCTTTACCAAAGGATTTTCTCGCTATTAAATTAAGAGAGTGAAACGGTACAGAAAAAACATCAGAAACATCGTCATTTCCTACAAACATCAAGGTTTTACCTTGGACATTGTAAAATAAACTAAGCTCGGATGAGTTTCTTTTATACACCAATGAGGTATTTAAAAGGTAAGGTGATTGTCCTTGTAATCTTCTATATTCGTCTAATTCAATACCTAAGGCATCGGCATCGAATTGACGAACATCAAGTTCATCACCAACCAATTTTTGTCTTGATTCAATTACAGATGCATTTACATTTAGTCCTAAATTATAAATATCGTTGTTTAATATTTTTTGTCTAAATTCTAATTCTAATCCAAATACGTTTGCTTCCTCGCTGTTTTGTGGGCGAAACTGCCTAGGACTTCTTTGATACATAACGATTTCAATTGGATCTTGAAAATTTTTGTAAAATCCACTTACCGCAAAAAAGTTTCCACTTTCACCATACTTTTCAAATCTTAAATCAAAATTATTTATGTAAGTTGGATTTAAGCTCACGTTTCCAAAAAATCTATTAAAAGTAACGGGATCGAAGATTACAGCTGCGGAGTTTTCTTTAAATGAAGGACGAGCCGTGGTCTTGTAATATGAAGCTCTTATTTTTCTGTTTTCATCTAATGAGTAAATCATATTTACAGATGGAAATAGATCGGAGGTATTGATAAATTGTTCATCTGAGTAAATTAAATTGTCAAGACTTTCACCGGTGTAAAATATTGTATAGTTTTCTAATCTAACACCCAGATAAGTCTTAAATTTTTCGGAGAAATTTAACTCTTCAGAAATGTAAGCACCACTTTTTTCAATTGTAGAATCGAATTGATTTTCTTCTTGAAAAGTTCCAAACAAAAAAGCGCCTGTTGGATCATTTAGGGCCCAAATATTATTGAGAAGATTATTCGCATTACCGTTTAAGTCAAGAGTACTCCCAACATAATCTATTGTAAAAAACTCTGTTGCAAATTCTCTTTGCTTTCTTAAATAAAACCCACCTACAGAGGTTTCCGCGCTAATTCCTCCAAGATTGTGTTTGTATATTAAATTAAATCTACCGTTATATGAACTTTCCTCAAGGTCTCTCCATATTCGAACAGGTAAACCAGCACCATTTCTTGAAAAGTACAAATCTCCGTTACCACTTCTATTAAAAATAGATGTTTTAAAATCTTTATCATAAACTCTAGAAAAAGTAGGAGTAAAAGAAAGGTTCGCCTCTAGTTTACCGTCTAAAAAATAGTTCTTTGAACTAAATGGGATACTAATAATTTGTCTTTGCACGTAGGATTTAATTTGACCAACCCCATCATAATTGTTTTCACCATTGTTTAAAAAATCTCCTTGAATTGCAGTAGATTCTCCATTTTGAATAAATAAAAAATTAATTTTTTGCTTTCCTTTCTTTGAGCCATAGGCAATCCCGCCCAGGAAACTTATAAATCTCTCATCCTTTCCTAACTTTCCAGTATTATAAACTGTATTTGCAAATGCAGGTAAGCTTTTTTCATACCTTGATTCGAGATAGTCATCAAAATAACTAATATTTGATCGGTAGTTTAAAGAGGCCATGTATCCTACTTTTCTTTCATTTTTTAAATCATAAGAATTGCTTGAGGTAAAACCGAGGGTCAAATTTGGTGAGCTGCTTTTATTAGACACATTTAAATTCTTGTCTACATTTTGTGTGAATGATGTTACATTTAAAGAGGCTAGATTTCCCCTCTCAGGTAAAGGAATGTCAATTCCTCTTGATAAGGGAAACTTTCTATATCCATCGTCGAAACCAAAAATATCCGTTTTGCTACCTTCGTCATATACATAATCTGAATTAAAATGCATATCTGGATTGAATCCAACTCCAACAGTAAATGTATTTAAAGGAGTGGATGAAAAGTCTCGTAAAGATAAGTCTACTATACCACCACTAAAATCAGCGTCATAAGAAGCATTCCCTGATTTTAAAACCTGGATATTATCAATCAAATTTGTTGGGAAAATATCGAGTTGTAGGGTATTACGATCTGGGTCGAGACCTGGAATTTCCATACCATTAAGCAGAGTTTTTGAATATCTATCTCCAAGCCCCCTCACATAAACGTACTTACCTTCTTGAATTGAAACCCCTGGTACCCTTCTAACTGCTTGGGCGATATCTCCGTCACCAGCTCTTCGAATTGCTTGTAATGATAGTCCATCCAAAACAACAGCAGCATTTTTTTGAATACTTAAAACAGATGCTTCGTTATTTCTTTTCTGAGTTGTGGTTACAACGACTTCCTCTAGTTCAGAAGAGGCTGGTTGAAGAGTTACACTTATAGGAACAACATCGCCAACCTTAAGTGCTATGTCAGATATTTTTACTGTTGAATAACCTACAAAACTGATATCTATTGTGTAGACACCAGCCGGTAGATCAGAGAAGGAGAAATTTCCGTCAAAATCAGTAGTTGAGCCCTCTAGATTGATTAAACTTCCATCCTCTGATTGAGAATAAAGAATGACATTTGCAAATGGTAGAACATCATTAAACTCTCCATCAATTACTTTTCCATCAATAGTGGATTGAGCAAAAACAAGAAATGGAAGAAGGGTTAAAACAAAAAAGTAATGTAAATTATTGGTCTTCATACTAAATAGTAAAAGGGTCTATGTTTTACACAGACCCAAGGGTTTGAAAAAAATTGATTTAGATTAATCAAATCATAATTATTTATTTGCCTGAGCATCCCATACAGACCATCCGGTAAATTCGGATAAATCTGCACCTTGATCAGCATCTGGAGATGTTCCAATTGTTGCCCAACTTGAAAAAGTAGAATTAATATCCATGTTGCTATTGTCTAAAACTGTATTGCTATCAACAATTGTTGCTTGAACAAAAGCGCCATTATAATACCAATCACTAAATATCAAATTAGCAGTACCAACTGGATCCGTTCCAAATGTTCTAGGCGTTGTAAAACTTTTATAGTTCCCATTGTTATTTTGAAAACCTTCCATAGCCGACATTGTAGACAAATTTGCTGCTGTTCCAGCTAAAAGAACATCTTGAACAATCGAAAAAGTATTTTCTTTAAATTGTCCTCCCTTGTCTGAATCAGTAGCTGCTTGAGTGTATCTTCCATAAATAGTCACGTTTTTTGTTGTATTTTGATTTCCACTGTCGTCGGCTGGATTTCTAGGGCCATCGTACTCAAATGCAGTATCAGAATCGTGTGCTAGTTCGATAACTACATTATCAATTGTTCCATTCCACCCGTAATCGGTATCAAGTCCGTCATCTTGGTGGGAATAAATTATCATATTAGATAAATTAACCGATCCACCAAAAATTTCTAGGCCGTCATCTCCAGAAGCATAACTCTCAATATGTGAAACTCTTGTCCCACTTCCAACACCACCAAGAGTTAAACCTTGAAGTTCTGAATCTGGAGCAACTTCAGTTCCTGTGTGTCTAATTGAAATGTAAGCTATTTCACCAGAGCTATCACCATCAGAGGAACCGCCGTACATGTTCCAGTTATCCGAACCAATTGCCACAATTCCTTCTATGGCCTCTTCGGTTTTGCTGTCTGAAATCGTAGCTTTTCCAAGAATTACTAATCCTCCCCACTTACTTCTATCTAAAGCAGTTCTATTTGGACTTACAAAGTCACCACTTGCAATTTGTTTAGCTGTAATTTGATCATTTGAATCAGTCATAATTATTGGGGCAGTTGGAGTACCAATCGCATTTATAATTCCACCCCTAGCAATAATAAGAGCAGTAGCATCATTACCTGTACCAGGAAGAGCTTTTATTAAAGTTCCAGCCTCAATGTTTAGAGTAGCACCGGCGGTAACAACAATTTTTCCACCTAGTATATAAGTTTTGTCTTTTGTCCAGGATGTTACACCCGTTAACTTAGTAATACCACCTGCTGTACCTAGTTCAACGATTGTTTGTTGAGCAGCAAGTGCCGCAGATACTGCAGCTTCAAAAGCTTCAGCGTCACCAAATCCAGCAGCGACTGCCTCTGTAGCAGCAATTCTTGCAGCATCTGCTGCAGCCTGTGCAATTTGATCACTAGATGGGTAAGTAGCCAATGCAGCAGCCACAGCTGCATTTACAATCCTTTGTATATCAGCATCAGATATGGTAACTTCTTTAGTACAAGAGGTTAATATAATTGTAATTGAGATTAAAAAAATTTTAAATTTTTTCATGATAATACTTGATTTTAAATTACAATTCAAAATTATCCATATCAGTGTCTTTTTTTTTTAACCCATTGTTAAAAATCAAGATGTGTTTTTTAAATAATTATTATCTAATGTTAGCAGAATGTTACCATGAGTTTAATATTATATTTAGATAATTATATTATGCATATAAAACCTATTATTTTTGTTACATGAATTGGGAGAGATTACTTTCATTAAAAAGATTCGGTGATAAGCAAAAAAGAATTAGAAATCAACAAAATGAAATACGTTTAGGATTTGAAGTTGATTACGATAGAATCGTTTTTTCTTCTCCATTTAGGTCCTTGCAAGATAAAACGCAAGTAATACCATTTTCTAAAACAGATTTCGTTCATACTCGTCTTACCCATAGTTTGGAAGTATCGGTAGTAGGAAGAAGTCTGGGCAGAATGGCAGGAGTTGAAATTTTAAAAGTAAATCCTGATTTACAAAAAGAACATGGTTATCAAGCAAATGATTTTGGGGCAATTATTGCAGCTGCTTCACTCGCTCACGATATTGGGAACCCTCCCTTCGGTCATAGTGGAGAAAAGGCGATTGGCCAATTTTTCAAAACTGGAAAAGGAAAAGAATTTGAATCCATGTTAACTAAGGTTCAGTACCAAGATCTTTGTCTATTTGAGGGGAATGCAAATGGTTTAAAAATTTTAACCGAATCTATAAATGGAAATGAAGGTGGACTTAGACTAACCTACGCATCTTTAGGCTCATATATAAAATATCCCAGGTTTTCATATCCAAATGCAAATTCGAATCATGTTGCGAGCAAAAAATTTGGCGTTTTCAAATCCGAAGAGGTAATTTTTGAAGATATAATAGATGACCTAGGACTAAAAATTAGTGGAGAAATTGTACGCCACCCTCTTGCTTATTTGGTTGAAGCAGCAGATGATATTTGTTATACGATAATTGATTTTGAGGATGGAATTAATTTGGGATGGATATCCGAAGACTATGCTCTTGAATATTTTATAAAACTTGTTAAGGACAACATAGATACTAAAAAGTACAATTCGCTAATGCACACTTCTCAGCGAATAGCTTATTTAAGGTCACTTGCAATAAATAACCTAATTGTAGATTCAGTAGATCAATTTTTAAAAAATTATCAAAATATTATGACCGGGCAATATCCGCACGCCCTACTTGATAAGAGCAAATACAAGGCTCAGATGGAAGACATTATTTCAATAAGTAAAGAGAAGGTCTATCGATCTGAAAATGTGTTAAAAAAAGAGATAATTGGGTATAAAATAATCAACTCTCTTCTAAAAAATATTACCACAGCTGCATTAAATAAATTTCAAAACAAAGAGACTTCTTACGATAAACTCGTTTTGAGGCTTATTCCAAAAAATTATCCAATTGTAGATGAAAAAAGT
>PBVB01000066.1 GCA_002728075.1 Flavobacteriaceae bacterium | reverse complement strand
TTGCTCGGATGGTGTTGCCGGTACTCTTAAATCTGCGTTGGCTCCAGTAAGAGTCATGTTTGCTTCAAACTGAATATGCTTTGACATTTTTCCTTCTCCAGTTTTCTTGTCCGGTACTCTGTTACTGACATATTTTGTATCATAACCTCCCCCTTGCCAATCTCCTAGGAANTCNGCGTCAANNGAAACAATAAAATGAGATTTANTGAAATCGTAATCAACAAGNCCTGTAAATCCATANGAATCTTTGAATGACTNTACAGCATAATTGGAAGGTACAGTGTCTAGNATTATTTGTTCTATGTTAGGAAANTTAGTTACCAATTCCTTAATAATTTTGTTTGTGGTAGGGCTAGCAAATGTNTGAGTTAGTAATACAACCTTTCCTTGCTTTTCAGATACTGAATTTAAATCTGACAAAANCTGAGACCTCAAAGAATCCCATGATGAATCTTCCCCTTNAATTTTAGGAAGTTGAATTCTTTTCGTGTCATACAAAGACAAAACNGATGCATGNACTCTTGCNTTTGCNCTGCNNAAATCCGNNNCTTCTTTNTTACTTTCAATTTTTATNGGTCTTCCTTCTCGNGTTTTTANCAAAATACTGGNAAAATCAAANCCNTCTGCAANAGCNGTNGCATANTAATTGGCAATNCCTGGTCTNATTTGNTCNGGNTGAACNACGTANGGNACAGATTTTATNACTGGTCCTTCNCAAGCAGCNAATGCNGCAGCNGTNGTACTAAANCCAACATANTTTAGAAANTCTCTTCTGNTNGTNTTNTCTGNNTCNAGACCNTNTTNATNNAANAAAATTTTATCTACTGGAAGTTGNTTNGCAAACTCNTTGTTTTCAATATCTTTANTTANNGNTGANTTTTTGTCAATCTGNTCAANNTTTTTCCAATATGTCTTTTTCTTNTTCACTATAATTTNTTTAGTAATGACATTTTCCACATTCTAGTCCTCCCATTTGAGCAACNGTTAGCTTTTCAACTCCATACTTCTTAGATAACGATTCATGTATCTTTTGATANTANTCATTATCCTCTAGCTTCAGNTTTGATTTTCTGTGACAATCTATACACCACCCCATTGTGAGTGGTGAATATTGGTACATAACTTCCATTTCTTCAACAGGGCCATGACAATTTTGACAATCAACCTTACCCACAGTAACATGTTGAGAGTGATTAAAATAAGCAAAATCTGGAAGATTATGTATTCTAACCCATTTTACTGGTTCAATCTGTCCAGTATATCTTTGGTTATCTTCGTCCCAACCAACAGCTGCATAAAGTTTTTTTATTTCATTTGTATAAAAATCTTTAGTGTAGCCGTTTTCTAAATCTTCTTCTCCGTTATATTCTGCTATGTTAACGTGACAATTCATACATACGTTCAAAGAGGGGATTCCTGAGTGTTTAGAAACTCTGGCTGAAGAATGGCAATAGTTACAATCAATCTGATTTGCGCCAGAATGAATCTTATGAGAATAATGGATTGGCTGCACTGGCATGTAACCTTGATCAACACCAACTTGCATTAAATAGCCGTATCCAAAATATGCACTTGATAANAGGAGAAAAACAACACTAACAAAAACTAAAAATTGATTTTTTACAAATGCCTCCCAAATTGGTGTTATATTTTTTTTCTTTTCCTCCTCGACAAGAACTACGCCATTAGCAAGAGCAATTTTTTTAAGCGTCTTGTTGACTAAAACCAACATTGTGAGCAAAATTGTAAATATTAAGACAAGGGCGAATAATATTAACTGGTTTGAAACTGAATTGTCTTGAACAGGCTGAATCGGAGCATTGGAAACGGCAGCGACTGTTGGAGGTGGAACATAATCTGTGTAAGCCAGAATATTATCAATGTCTGTATTTGACAATTGAGGAAAATTATTCATTACAGATTTATTATATTCCTCCCATATTGCAATGGCTTGCGCATCTCCTGATTTAATCATGGCAGAGCTGTTTTTTATCCAACTGTAAAGCCACTCTTTGTCGTATTTGGCAGTAACTCCCTTGAGGGCAGGACCAACAGCTTTTTTATTGAGTTTATGACAAGCTGCGCAATTGGCATTAAATAATTTTTTNCCCGCTAAAGGGTCTGGGTCTTGTCCATAAGAAATCCCACAAAAAATAATTAAAAATGATAGTAAATTTTTCCTCAGCAACCTTTGTAAATTAAGCTCAATCTTCACTATAAAAAAGTTATAACAAATTTAAATAAATATTATTTATTTGTATCAAAAATCCATTGCAAAATTAACACATAAACAGCATTTGTGAAAAGCAAATAAAACCATTTAATTTAATTTATAATGAATCTAAATAATAGGTGGTTTTGTTTAATTTTAAAATATTTATTTTTACANNTANTATTTGATANTTATGTTTTTTTTCAAAGGTTTTGCTAACTTTTTTTTATTGNTGCTAATTTTTAATTGTTCAACANTTTTTGGACAATCTAAAAATTTAGATATTGAAATNAGCGANGAAATAGAGAAATTTCTTTCATTAAAGATTTTGGCTAATAAAAATAAGTATGAAAATAGTTACTACGCAATACAACTTTACAATGGAAATTATAAGGTGGCTAAAAAAATTCTATCGGAGTTTAAAAATAAATTTCCCGAATGGGAATCGATCTTATCTTTTGAAACGCCAAACTATAAAGTTAGAGTAGGGAATTTTAAAGAGTTTTTGGAAGCTAGTAAAAAATTAGATTATATACGGGAATTATACCCCTCCGCGTTCTTATTAAAACCAAATAATTTATAGTTTTTTCTTAATCTCTACTTCTTGAAATGCCTCAATTAAATCATTTACCTTTAAATCGTTGAAACTTTTGATTTGAATTCCACAATCGTATCCTTTAGCGACCTCTTTTACATCATCCTTAAACCTTTTAAGTGAAACTAAGGTTCCAGTGAAAACAACAACCCCTTCCCTTATTAATCTAACTCCAGAGTTTTTATATATCTTACCAGAGGTAACCATACATCCAGCAATTGTGCCGACTTTTGATATTTTATAGGTTTCTCTTATTTCTGCATTACCGGTAATTTCCTCTTTAAGTTCAGGCGATAACATTCCTTCCATTGCATCTTTAACATCATTTATTGCATCATAAATTATGGAGTAAGTTCTGATATCAATTTGTTCTTTTTCAGACAGAGATCTAGCATTTCCCATTGGCCTAACGTTAAATCCTATTACAATAGCGTCTGAGGCCGATGCGAGAATAATGTCAGATTCAGTAATCGCACCAACTCCTTTATGAATTATTTTAATTTCAATTTCTTGGGTTGAGAGATTTTCCAAAGAATTAGATAGTGCCTCAACAGAACCATCGACATCACCTTTTAAAATAATATTTAATTCTTGAAATTCACCAAGAGCAATTCTTCTTCCAATTTCATCTAGGGTTATATGGCGCTGAGTTCTTACATTTTGTTCTCGCTGAAGCTGGGTCCTTTTAGCTGCAATTTGTTTTGCTTCTTTTTCGTCTTTCAAAACAAGAAAACTGTCTCCAGCCTGAGGTGCACCATCTAAACCCAGTATTGANACCGGTGTTGATGGGGGTGCNATTTTTAANTTTTTACCNCTTTCATCAAAAAGAGCTTTTACTTTGCCGCTGTTTTTGCCAGCTAGAACAAAATCCCCTATTTTCAATGACCCANTTTGCACCAAAATAGTAGATACAAAACCTCTTCCTTTATCGAGATAAGCCTCAACTACAGCTCCTTTAGCAGCCCTTTCAAAATTTGCTTTTAATTCTAACAATTCAGCTTCTAATAAAACTTTTTCTAAAAGTTCTTTTACACCCTTACCTTCTAATGCTGAAATATCTTGAGACTGAATTTTACCCCCCCAATCTTCAACCATTAGGTTCATGTTTGCTAAACCTTCTTTGATTTTGTCTGGGTTTGCAGTTTCTTTATCAACCTTGTTAATAGCAAATACAATTGGAACACTTGCTGCTTGAGCATGACTTATTGCTTCTTTTGTCTGAGGCATGATGTCATCATCTGCAGCAATTACAATGACTGCTATATCTGTTAATTGAGCTCCTCTTGCTCTCATAGATGTGAATGCTTCGTGCCCAGGTGTATCAAGAAAAGTAATTTTCTGTTCATTTTCCAAAGTTACTGAGTATGCACCTATGTGTTGAGTAATCCCTCCAGATTCACCAGCTATTACATTTTCCTTTCTAATGAAATCCAACAGAGAGGTTTTGCCATGATCGACGTGCCCCATAACAGTTACAATTGGTGCACGTGGAGAAAGATTTGATTCCTTTTCTTGAACTTCAGAGTCGAAATTATCCTCTAAATCGGCCTTTGCAAATTCAACATTAAAGCCAAATTCTTCTGCAACTATAGTAAGTGTTTCAGCATCTAGCCTTTGATTCATAGTAACCATTATCCCCAAAGACATGCAAGCAGATATAATTTCATTTCCAGCGACTTCCATCATAGTTGCAACTTCCCCGACAGTTATAAATTCTGTAACTCTCAGTGTTTTACTTTGAGCTTCCTGTATGGCTTGTTCTTCTTTGCTTTTTTGTTTATGTTGAACTCTCTTTTCTCTTCTGTGCTTTGCGCCTTTAGACTTTGACGATTTGCTTTGTAGTTTTTCCAAAGTCTCTCTAATTTGTTTTTGTACCTCTTCTTCCGAGGGTTCAACTTTTAAATTTTGAATATTGCGAGAATCGCTTTTTTTTGAGAGACTTTTTTTGAATTTATTATCATCACTAGATGGTTTTTTTTGGTTATTTTCCTTTGTTAAAATTCTCCTTCTTTTTTTCCTTCTAGATGCCTCAACACTTTTTTCTTGCTTTTTGATTTTATCCAAATCTATAGTCTTTCCTGTCTTAACAGGAGCAATTATTTTCTTATAGTTAGTGATTAGTTTTTCATTATCAAGAGATATCTTTTCATCACTAATATTTTTATCNTCACTTGGATGTTTATTTGTANCTTTTTTTNTGATGTCNTTATTTTCATCTGGTTTCNCTTTTGGACTTTCTGAAAGATTTCCNTNCGAATCCAAATCAATTTTCCCTAATGGTTTAAATTTTCTTACAGAACTACTAGCAGTAATTATTTCACTATTTTTTTCAGAGAAGTTAGTTTTGGCTTGTTCTAATTTTTCCTGCTGAATTCTTAAATTTTCCTTTTCTTTTCTTTTTTCTTCACTTATTTCTGCAGACTCATCCTTTTTCGATTTATCAATTTTAAATCCTTCCAAGAGCAGTTCATATGTTTCTTTAGAAATTTTGGTTGTAGGCCTTGCTTCAATATCACATCCAACACCAGACAAATACTCAACAGCTCTATCTAGAGAGATATTAAGCTCCCTTAAAACTTTGTTTAATCTTAGTGTAAGCGCTTTGTCTGTCATAAACTAAATCTGATTTGATACTTTATTAGATAACTTAATCTTCAAATTCCTCTTTTAAAATTTTAAATACTTCATTAATAGTTTCTTCCTCAAGATCAGTTCTTATAATAAGTTCGGACTGATCTAATTCTAATACACTTTTTGCGGTATCAAGTCCAACTTTTTTAAATTCCTCTATGACCCATTCATCAATTTCGTCAGAGAATTCACTTAGTTCGACATCTTCCTCCATGCCTTCTCGATACACATCAATCTCATAACCAGTTAATTGTCCTGCAAGTCTTATATTATTTCCTCCCCTGCCAATTGCCTTAGAAACCTCTTCGGGGTTTAAGAAAACTTGAACTCTTTTATTTTCCTCGTCAATCTTCAAAGAATTTATTTTCGCAGGTGAAAGAGATCTAGTAATATATAGTTGCAAGTTATTGGTGTAATTTATTACATCAATATTTTCATTTCCCAACTCTCGTACTATACCATGTATTCTGGAACCCTTCATTCCAACACACGCGCCAACTGGGTCTATTCGGTCATCATATGAGTCTACTGAAACTTTAGCTTTATCTCCAGGAATTCTTACAGCCTTTTTGATATTAATTAGACCATCAAAAACTTCTGGGATTTCCTGTTCAAATAATTTCTCCAAAAATTTAGGTGAAGTTCTTGAGAAAATTATCCTAGGCTTACTCCCCCTAAGCTCGACACTTTCAATTATTCCTCTAACACTATCGCCCTTTCTGTAAAAATCAGAACCGATTTGTCTGTCTTTTGGCATTATTAATTCATTACCATCATCATCTAATAAAATCACTTCTCTATTTCTGACGTGATGGACCTCTGCCGTGTATAGTTCTCCTTCAAGTTCCTTAAATTGTTTAAAAACATTTGTGGAGTCATGTTCATGAATTTTAGAAACTAAATTTTGTCTTAGTGAAAGGATTACTCTTCTTCCTAAGTCTATTAATTTAACTTCTTCGGAAACATCCTCGCCAACTTCGAAATCTGGTTCAATTTTCCTAGCTTCCGATAACTCGATTTCTTGGTTTGGATCTTCTACTTTACCATCATCAACAACAATTCTATTTCTCCAAATTTCTAGATCTCCTTTATCTGGATTTATAATAATATCAAAGTTTTCGTCTGACCCATATTTTCGTTTTAAAGTGTTTCTAAAAACCTCTTCAAGAATTACCATAAGGGTAACCCTGTCAATGAGCTTTTCATCTTTAAACTCTGAAAACGATTCTATAAGACCTAAATTCTCCATAATTTATTTAATTTAAAATTACCTGCGCTTTTTTACATTCGCTGTATTTAAAGTTTTTTGACAGATCAACAGTTACTTTTCCCTTTCCAATTTTTTTAGGCTGTCTTTCTTTCCAGTTTATTTCAAAACAAGTATTTGAGACTTTTGCAAGAAAACCAATATGTTTTTTGTCCTCAAAATCTGTTATTTCGACCTTTCTAGATATATTTTTTTTGAATTGTCTCATTTGCTTTAACGGATAACCTATTCCACAAGATCCAATCTCAACGGAATAATTAATTTCGTCTTGGTTTAATTTTTTTTTTATATCAGAGTTAATTGAAGCGCAGTCTTTAAGAGATACTCCATTATCTCCATCTAGAAAAACCTTGACATCATTATTAGCACTGAAGGTTAATTCTATTAGAAAAAGTGATTTATAATTTTCAAGAATTTCACTCAAAATATTTCTAAATTTTTCTTCAAATTCCATATAAAAAAAAAGAAGACATTTGTCTTCCACAATTACTTAAAACAGTACAAAACTAATCTAATTTTTTTATTATAACAAATATTATTTCAATAGTAAAATAATTGATAGGGCATTGATTAAAAATATGATTAATTTTGATACAAATATTTAAAAATGATCAAAACTGACATTATAATCATTGGTGCAGGACCAGTAGGTTTATTTGCNGTTTTNGAGGCTGGGCTTATGAAACTTAGATGTCATATAATTGATNTTATTTCNAGTCCAGGTGGTCAANTGANTGAGCTTTACCCNAAAAAACCAATATATGATATCCCTGGGTATCCTAAAATACTTGCAGGAAAACTCATTGACAATTTATTAGAACAAGCAAAACCTTTCAAGCCAGGGTTCACATTAGGAGAAAGAGCAGATTCTCTTAAAAAAAAAGGTGAATTTTTCGAAATCACAACAAATATGGGAACAAAACTTCAAGGAAAAGTTGTTTTTATCGCTGGAGGGCTTGGAAGTATGGAACCAAGAAAACCTAAAATTGATTTGNTTACTAATTACGAAAGGAANGGGATCGAATTTTATGTCAAAGACCCCGAAACTTATCTAGACAAAAAAATATCAATATCCGGAGGAGGAGACTCCGCTCTTGATTGGGCAATTTATTTTTCAGAAAAATGTAAANNCCCAATTAATTTGATACATAGAAGNAAAAGCTTTAGGGCCAATAATGATTCCGTCGACAAGGTCTTTGAATTAAAAAAAGCTGGTAAGCTAAATTTATACCTCGATTCAGAAGTTGTTTCAGTAGATGGCAAAAATGATTATTTATATTCATTATCNATTAAAGATAGAAATGAGACAAAATATAATCTTGAGACAGATTGTTGGTTTCCACTNTTTGGATTGGTGCCAAAGTTAGGACCNNTCGGGAATTGGGGGTTAGATATAGAAAAAAATGCAATTAAGGTTGACAATACAAATAATTACAGTACTAATATTAAAGGTATCTTCGCAATTGGTGATATTANCACATACGTGGGAAAATTAAAGCTAATTCTATGTGGATTTCATGAAGCAACCCTGGCAGTTCATGGCGCATATAAGATGATTCACCCTGATAAAAAGAAAACGTTAAAATACACTACCATCCAGGGAGTAACAGGTTTTGATTAAGTAAATTTTAACNATTTATTGGGAAAACATTAATAGTATTTTAACATAATTATAATATTCAAAGAGTAATTTTAGATTAATATTTTTTCATGTAATTGACGATAANATTGTTGATAATTCCCCCAAATTTAATTTTGGGGGTTTTTTATTAAATGTTGGCCCACTAGGGCTCGAACCTAGACTCTTCTGAACCAAAATCAGACGTGTTGCCAGTTACACCATGGGCCATTTGAAGANGTCAAATTTATAATAATATTATCATTTGACAAAAACTGTATTTCAATTACAGATGCAAAAAGTATTTTAAATTAAACTCTTTAGATTTAATTTATTCTTAAGAAAAAATANNAAATCATTCCATATATAATGTTTATTTTCGTGTTCGATGATGAATAAATTTGGCTTCGCATTTTTAAATAAAATTGTTGCTTTTGTTGTATTTATAACTGCACTTTCTACATTTTCATTAACAGTTGAACCAACAGCTAGTTTTTGGGATGCAGGAGAATACATTTCAACTTCNGCAAAACTTCAAATTGGNCANCCCCCNGGGGCACCCTTTTANCAAATGATGGGAGCTTTTTTTTCCTTNTTNGCGNATGGGGANGAAAATATTGCNNTAATGGTAAATTTTATGTCGGTGTTATCTAGTTCATTTGCAATACTTTTCTTGTATTTATCTTTAGTAATCCTNATAAAAAAATTTACNAAATTATTGGATTTAAAACCGGAAAATGAAAAGANCNCAATTTTGGGTTCGGCCATGATTGGTNCTCTTTCTTTATGTTTTTCAGATAGTTTTTGGTTTAATGCCGTTGAAGCGGAAGTTTATGCTATGGCNACTCTTATTTTATCCGTNTTATTTTGGTTAGCACTCAAATGGGAACAAGAAATGAATACAGAATATGGAGATAGATGGTTGTTAATGATATCTTTTGTAATAGGGCTTTCTTTCGGAGTTCATTTTATGGGCCTTTTGACTATACCTNCTATTGGTATGATTTATTTTTTCAAAAACACAGAAAAAATTACGTTTAAGAATTTTTTATTATCAAATTTAATTTCTGTTGCTATTCTACTTTTTATNTTTAAACTCTTACTTCCCNCTACTCTCGCCNTTTTTGGAGAAGTCGAGGTTTANTTTGTAAATAATNTAAATCTTCCCTTTAACTCAGGGACTATTTTTACTGGAGTTATTATTTTATTATTNTTTTATTACGGCTTAAAGTTTACGTCCCAAAAAAATTGGGTTAATATNAACACCAGTATTCTCTGNTTACTTTTCGTTTTACTTGGATTTTCATCTTGGATAATGCTTCCTATTAGAGCCAATGCAAATACCGTAATAAACGAAAACTCGCCCACAGATGCAAGACAACTTTTAGCCTACTACAATTTGGAGCAGTATCCAGAAACTAAACTTTTTTATGGGCCAATGTTCTCAGACATGTATGCTGGACAAGATGATATTGAACCTTATGTAGATGATAAACCTAAGTATGAAAGGGACTATGCTTTAAAAAAGTATGTGATTGTTAACAATTGGGAAAGAGCAAAAGTAAACTCGAACCGTAACCATAGGGGAATTCTTCCTCGGCTNTGGAGCCCTGAACACGCACAAAACTACATAAACTTTACTGGTCCTTTGAATTTTAAATTGTCTTCNGAATACAAAAATAGTANTGAATTAAAATCGNTTGTAAGTGAGTTTTATCAGCAACAATTAGATGGTGAGTTAACAGGAGANGACTATCATAATTTCTATAAAAGGATGGCAAGGTATATAGTTATTGAAAAACCATCTTTCTTATCAAACTTATATTTTTTCATTACATATCAAGTAAATTATATGTATGTAAGATATTTTATGTGGAATTTTGTTGGAAGGCAAGATGATATCCAAGGAAAGTTTGACGTATTACACGGAAACTGGCTTAGTGGAATAAATTTTATTGATGAAATTCGTCTAGGAAATCAAACAAAAATAACTGACGATGCGAAAAACAATAAAGCAAGAAATACATATTTTTTTCTACCCTTAATTCTCGGTCTAATTGGTTTTTTCTTTTCTTATAAACATGACAAGAGTATTTTCTGGATTTTATTAATTTTTTTCCTTTTTACCGGTTTAGCTTTAAAAGTATATTTGAATGAACGCCCTTTTGAACCTAGAGAGCGGGATTATGCTCTTGTAGGATCTTTTTATGTTTTTGCAATTTGGATTGGACTCGGCGCATATAACTTGTGTCTGGAAATTAAAAAATATTGGAAATTTAAGTTTGCTGATGTTTTTACAATCTCTTTACTTTTTTTATCAGTGCCTTTTTTGATGGGATTTCAAAATTGGGATGATCATGACCGATCAAACAGATATACAGCTCAGGCTGTTGCAAAGTCTTATTTAACATCTATACAAAAAGATTCGGATGCAATGATCTTCACAATTGGGGATAATGACACTTTTGCTCTTTGGTATGCTCAAGATATTGAGGGATATCGTACCGATGTAAGGCCAATAAATACAAGTTTATTGGCGACTGATTGGTATATCGATCAGATGAAAAGAAAAACATATGAAAGTAATCCTATCCCCTCTCAGCTAACACATAACTTGTATGCATACGGAGTTAGAGATTATATAAAGTATGAACCTGTGATTTCAGATTCAATAAGATGGGATATCAAGGATTTTGTTAGATGGGTTGCAAGTGACCGAATGGAAACAAAATATAGCCATCTAATAGAACAATCGGGCGGTGATCCTAATCAATTCCCTAAAGGCACACAAGAAATGGTTTATTACCCTACAAATAAAATTAGAGTCCCGGTTAATATTAAAAATGTAATTGAAAATGGAATAGTTAATAAAGAAGATGAAGATTTAATTGTTCCTTACATAGACATAGATCTGCCAACCTCTGGAATATATAAGAATCAAATGATGATGCTAGATATTTTAGCAAATAATGATTGGAAAAGACCCATTTATTTTACAGGAGGGAGTTTTTCTGATTCTGAATACATATGGATGAAAGATTATCTTCAACTAGAAGGTTTAGTTTACAAATTGGTTCCCATAAAAACACCTCCAAATAGAAACAATCCCTATGTTATGGGAAGGGTAGATTCTGATTTGATGTATAATATTGTAAAACAGTGGGAATGGGGTAATTCTAATTCAAAAGACATTTATCATGATCCCGAAACCAGAAAAAATAGTATTTCCTATAGAAGCAACATGGCTCGTTTGGCCGAAGAACTAATAAATAAAAATCAGTTCGAAAAAGCGGAAGAAATTTTGGATTTAGCAATGGAAAAAATGCCAATAGATTTCTTCGGTTATTACAGTCTATTATACCCTATAATTGACGGTTACTACGAAATAAAAAAGTTTGATAAAGCAAGAGAGATTTTGGAGAAAGTAATGCTCAAACATAAATCAAAGTTGAATTATTTTAATAGTCTTTCAGATTTTTTAAAAATTGATCTTGCTGAAGAAATTTTGACAGAAATAGAAAGGTTCAGGTCATTAATTGAAACTTCTTTAAAAAACAAAGATGAAGAAAAAATGTCTGATTACATTAAAGAATTCCAGAGGTCAAGTATTGATTTTTCGTTTCTCTATGGTAAATATGACTTTTATACATCACAAGAAGAATTTATAGAAGGCTTTTACCTATCAGGAGACACATTAAATGCTAGAAAGTTAGTTGACGAGATATCATTAGTTTATGATGAAAGACTAAAACTAATATCAAATTTTGATTCAACAAGGCAATTAGAATTAGAGGAAAGAATTATGGATGAGGTNAATGGATACAGAAGAATTTTGTTTTATACTAACATATACGATGATAAAGATAGAGGAGAGATTCTTGAAGAGAGGATTTATAATTCAATTAAAGACCTGGAAATATTTGAAAACCTTATAAAAATTTAATCTAAATATTCACTCATTAATCCAATAAGTGAATTTTTATCTTGTTCACCGGTTTCTCTCCATACCATTTCTGATGATTTGTAAATTGTAAAAGTAGGAGCGGTCTTNATTTTAAGTGCTTCNACTAACTTNGGGTTTTTAGATATATCTAATTTAATTANCTTCCCNCTATCTGCAATTGCTGCAGCTACATCNCGCAAAATTTGATNNATACTATCATCTTCANTTTCAGCATCCTCATAAAATACTAGAAGAATAGGTTTTTCTCCTTCGATTAAGTCNCCAAACTTTGACATCTTTAATTTTATGTATGCTCTAATTTAGGTTTTTTCAAGCTTATTTTAAGCTTTTTTTAGAGTGATGACAGATATTTCTGGAAAAATACCAACTCTACCAGGATATCCTAAAAACCCTAACCCTCTGTTGACATTAATAAATTGTCCTTGTTTTTTATAAATTCCGGCCCACTGTTTATATCTCCATTTTGCAGGACTCCATTTTAAAAGCCCTGGGATTTCAATTCCAAATTGAAATCCATGAGTGTGACCACTAAGGGTTAAATTAAAATTATAAGGATGAGATAGAACCTGTGCCTCCCAATGTGAGGGATCATGAGAAAGTAAAATTTTAAAATCACTGCTTTCAATATTTTTAATCGCTTTTTTTAAATTTCCTGCTTTTTTAAAGGANCCNCCACCCCANTTTTCAACACCAATTAGTGCAATTCGGTCAGTTCCNTTTTGTAAAAAATAATTTTCATTCAATAATAAGTTAAATCCCATCTCCTTTTGAGCTTTAAGAAGATTATTGAAATTTTCAAGTTTTTCTTCACTTGACCCCCATCTAACGTAATCTCCATAATCATGGTTCCCTAAAATTGAAAATTTTCCGTCTTTAGCTTCTAATGTTGAAATTATACTCTTCCACCGATCAAGCTCATTTGCCGTATTATTTACCATATCCCCTGTGAAGACAATAATATCAGACTTCTGATTATTTATAAGTTTCATACAATAGGAAATTTCTTTCTCATTATCTAAACTCCCACAATGTAGATCTGATATCTGAGTGATTTTGTATCCATCAAATGACGCTGGTAAATCTTTAAAATCAAGAACATAATTTAGAACTTTGAAGTTGTACTTCCCCTTATACATCCCAATTATAAGCGAGGCAAACGGTATTGAGGCAACTCCTATTGCTAGTGTAGATAAAAACTTTCTTCTTTCAGCAACTATTGTTGTTTTTTCATTAGCAAAAATATTTAATGCTAGATAATTTACAACTCTAAAGATATCCTCGGCGAAGAGAAAAATAATAACAATTAAATCAAAAAGTAAAAGGGCTAAAAAGTAGCCTAATGAAATACTAAAATTGTAATTAAATCCTACCGCGCGATCTAAACTTATAGTTTGATAAACAAAATTAATTATGATCAAACTTGATAAAATCCAATAAATAAGTGAGTAAATCTTAAGGTTAGAAATTGTTCTAAAGGCCTGAAATGCATACCACTGAAATGATCCTACAAAAATTATGAAAACGAGCCACCTTGTAATTTGCATAATTAAAGAGTAAAAAAAGATTTTTCCAACTGCATGGCCTTGCTGTCTGACAAACTAGCAACAAAACAGGCACTGTTTAGAAATGTTTTGTAAACACTTTTTTCATCTACAATTGGATAATTTTTTGGAATAAGCCTCAAAACGAGTTTATCGTAAGAAGTCTCTTTGTTTTGAAATTTATTTAATGCAGCTGTGGTAATATTTTTTAGAAGAGAGTTGATTATTTTGTACCCAATTATCTCTTTTTTTAATACATTTTCAGATCGATAGACCTTCTCTTTACTTATTGAAATAATGTCTTCCATCTGAGCCTTGTATTTACTCTTATCAAGTAGGGCGTGCGGATATTGCCCGGTCATAATATTTTGATAATTTTTTAAAAATTGATCTACTGAATCTACAATTAGGTTATTTATTGCAAGTGACCTTAAATAAGCTATTCGCTGAGAAGTGTGCATTAGCGAATTGTACTTTTTAGTATCTATGTTGTCCTTAACAAGTTTTATAAAATATTCAAGAGCATAGTCTTCGGATATCCATCCCAAATTAATTCCATCCTCAAAATCAATTATCGTATAACAAATATCATCTGCTGCTTCAACCAAATAAGCAAGAGGGTGGCGTACAATTTCTCCGCTAATTTTTAGTCCTAGGTCATCTATTATATCTTCAAAAATTACCTCTTCGGATTTGAAAACGCCAAATTTTTTGCTCGCAACATGATTCGAATTTGCATTTGGATATGAAAACCTGGGATATTTTATATATGATCCTAAAGATGCGTAGGTTAGTCTAAGTCCACCTTCATTTCCATTTATAGATTCGGTTAAAATTTTTAAACCATTTGCATTCCCCTCAAATAGACAAAGATCTTGGTACTGAACCTTAGTTAACATGGATTCAAATTCTTTTCCTTTTCCAGTTTTGAAAAATTGGCCAATCGCCTTTTCTCCACTATGCCCGAAGGGGGGGTTTCCAATATCGTGAGCGAGTGAAGCAGCTGCAATAATTGCCCCAAAATCGTTAGCTTGATAACCATGTTCTTTTTGTAAATCAGGATTTACTTTTAAAATTTCAACCCCTGCCATTCTGCCCAGACTTCTTCCTACTACCGATACTTCCAAACTATGGGTAAGACGAGTATGAACGAAATCTGTTTTAGAAAATGGTATTACTTGCGTTTTATCTTGCAAAGACCTAAATGGAGAAGAAAAAACGATTCTATCGTAATCAACTTCAAATCCTAAACGTATTTCATTTTGTTGATTTCTAATTCTTTTTTGCTTATCACCGAATCTTTTTAATGAAAGTAATCTCTCCCAATTCATGTAACAAAAATAATAGGTTTTATATGCATAATATAATTATCTAAATATAATATTAAACTCATGGTAACATTCTGCTAACATTAGATAATAATTATTTAAAAAACACATCTTGATTTTTAACAATGGGTTAAAAAAAAAAGACACTGATGTGGATAATTTTGAATTGTAATTTAAAATCAAGTATTATCATGAAAAAATTTAAAATTTTTTTAATCTCAATTACAATTATATTAACCTCTTGTACTAAAGAAGTTACCATATCTGATGCTGATATACAAAGGATTGTAAATGCAGCTGTGGCTGCTGCATTGGCTACTTACCCATCTAGTGATCAAATTGCACAGGCTGCAGCAGATGCTGCAAGAATTGCTGCTACAGAGGCAGTCGCTGCTGGATTTGGTGATGCTGAAGCTTTTGAAGCTGCAGTATCTGCGGCACTTGCTGCTCAACAAACAATCGTTGAACTAGGTACAGCAGGTGGTATTACTAAGTTAACGGGTGTAACATCCTGGACAAAAGACAAAACTTATATACTAGGTGGAAAAATTGTTGTTACCGCCGGTGCTACTCTAAACATTGAGGCTGGAACTTTAATAAAAGCTCTTCCTGGTACAGGTAATGATGCTACTGCTCTTATTATTGCTAGGGGTGGAATTATAAATGCGATTGGTACTCCATCTGCCCCAATTATTATGACTGATTCAAATGATCAAATTACAGCTAAACAAATTGCAAGTGGTGACTTTGTAAGTCCAAATAGAACTGCTTTAGATAGAAGTAAGTGGGGAGGATTAGTAATTCTTGGAAAAGCTACGATTTCAGACAGCAAAACCGAAGAGGCCATAGAAGGAATTGTGGCAATTGGTTCGGATAACTGGAACATGTACGGCGGTTCCTCTGATGGTGATAGCTCTGGTGAAATAGCTTACATTTCAATTAGACACACAGGAACTGAAGTTGCTCCAGATTCAGAACTTCAGGGGTTAACTCTTGGTGGTGTTGGAAGTGGGACAAGAGTTTCACATATTGAGAGTTATGCTTCTGGAGATGACGGCCTAGAAATTTTTGGTGGATCGGTTAATTTATCTAATATGATAATTTATTCCCACCAAGATGACGGACTTGATACCGATTACGGGTGGAATGGAACAATTGATAATGTAGTTATCGAACTAGCACACGATTCTGATACTGCATTTGAGTACGATGGCCCTAGAAATCCAGCCGACGACAGTGGAAACCAAAATACAACGAAAAACGTAACTATTTATGGAAGATACACTCAAGCAGCTACTGATTCAGATAAGGGAGGACAATTTAAAGAAAATACTTTTTCGATTGTTCAAGATGTTCTTTTAGCTGGAACAGCAGCAAATTTGTCTACAATGTCGGCTATGGAAGGTTTTCAAAATAACAATGGGAACTATAAAAGTTTTACAACGCCTAGAACATTTGGAACGGATCCAGTTGGTACTGCTAATTTGATATTTAGTGATTGGTATTATAATGGCGCTTTTGTTCAAGCAACAATTGTTGATAGCAATACAGTTTTAGACAATAGCAACATGGATATTAATTCTACTTTTTCAAGTTGGGCAACAATTGGAACATCTCCAGATGCTGATCAAGGTGCAGATTTATCCGAATTTACCGGATGGTCTGTATGGGATGCTCAGGCAAATAAATAATTATGATTTGATTAATCTAAATCAATTTTTTTCAAACCCTTGGGTCTGTGTAAAACATAGACCCTTTTACTATTTAGTATGAAGACCAATAATTTACATTACTTTTTTGTTTTAACCCTTCTTCCATTTCTTGTTTTTGCTCAATCCACTATTGATGGAAAAGTAATTGATGGAGAGTTTAATGATGTTCTACCATTTGCAAATGTCATTCTTTATTCTCAATCAGAGGATGGAAGTTTAATCAATCTAGAGGGCTCAACTACTGATTTTGACGGAAATTTCTCCTTCTCTGATCTACCGGCTGGTGTCTACACAATAGATATCAGTTTTGTAGGTTATTCAACAGTAAAAATATCTGACATAGCACTTAAGGTTGGCGATGTTGTTCCTATAAGTGTAACTCTTCAACCAGCCTCTTCTGAACTAGAGGAAGTCGTTGTAACCACAACTCAGAAAAGAAATAACGAAGCATCTGTTTTAAGTATTCAAAAAAATGCTGCTGTTGTTTTGGATGGACTATCATTACAAGCAATTCGAAGAGCTGGTGACGGAGATATCGCCCAAGCAGTTAGAAGGGTACCAGGGGTTTCAATTCAAGAAGGTAAGTACGTTTATGTGAGGGGGCTTGGAGATAGATATTCAAAAACTCTGCTTAATGGTATGGAAATTCCAGGTCTCGACCCAGATCGTAATACCCTACAACTCGATATTTTCCCAACAAATTTGATTGATAATATCCAGGTTTTAAAATCAGGGAATGCTTCTTATGACGCTGATTTTAGTGGTGGTATAGTAGACTTATCTTTACGAGACTTTTCATCCACTCCTTTAAATACATTTACTGTTGGAGTTGGATACAATCCAGATATGCATTTTAATTCAGATTATGTATATGACGAAGGTAGCAAAACGGATATTTTTGGTTTCGACGATGGATATAGAAAGTTTCCCTTATCAAGAGGAATTGACATTCCTTTACCTGAGAGGGGAAATCTAGCCTCTTTAAATGTAACATCATTCACACAAAATGTAGACAAGAATTTAAATGTGTCTAATAAAAGCAGCTCACCAAATTTGACCCTCGGTTTTACCTCAAGCAATTCTTATGATTTAAAAAATGAAAGAAAAGTAGGATACATGGCCTCTTTAAACTACCGATCAAATATTAGTTATTTTGATGACTATCTCGAATCAAGGTATGAAAAAAGCTTACCTGCATTTGCAAATACAGTTTATAATACTGGAAAGTTAGGAAAGGATGAGAGATTTATAAGTTTCCTAGGCGGGATTGCCTATGGCTCAAAGAAGGGAAAGCAAAAAATTAATTTTTTATTTATTCAAAATGGAGAATCTACTGCAATTCAAGGAGATTTTTTAAACAATGGTGAAAACAATTATGATGGGGTTGGTCAAATTAAATCCTACGTGCAAAGACAAATTATTAGTATCCCATTTAGTTCAAAGAACTATTTTTTAGACGGTAAACTGGAGGCGAACCTTTCTTTTACTCCTACTTTTTCTAGAGTTTATGATAAAGATTTTAAAACATCTATTTTTAATAGAAGTGGTAACGGAGATTTGTACTTTTCAAGAAATGGTGCTGGTTTACCTGTTCGAATATGGAGAGACCTTGAGGAAAGTTCATATAACGGTAGATTTAATTTAATATACAAACACAATCTTGGAGGAATTAGCGCGGAAACCTCTGTAGGTGGGTTTTATTTAAGAAAGCAAAGAGAATTTGCAACAGAGTTTTTTACAATAGATTATGTTGGGAGTACTCTTGACTTAAACGGTAATGCGAATAATCTTCTAAATAATATTTGGGCCCTAAATGATCCAACAGGCGCTTTTTTGTTTGGAACTTTTCAAGAAGAAAATCAATTCGATTCTACAATTGAAAAAAGTGGTGCTTACATTTCTGAAGAGTTAAATTTCTCCGAAAAATTTAAGACTTATCTGGGTGTTAGATTAGAAAACTATACAATATTTTACACCGGTGAAAGTCTTGACAATTTAATTTACTCAGATGAACAATTTATCAATACCTCCGATCTATTTCCATCTGTAAATATGATTTACTCATTAGATGAAAACAGAAAAATAAGAGCTTCATATTACAAGACCACGGCTCGTCCTTCATTTAAAGAAAACTCCGCAGCTGTAATCTTCGATCCCGTTACTTTTAATAGATTTTTTGGAAACGTGAGCTTAAATCCAACTTACATAAATAATTTTGATTTAAGATTTGAAAAGTATGGTGAAAGTGGAAACTTTTTTGCGGTAAGTGGATTTTACAAAAATTTTCAAGATCCAATAGAAATCGTTATGTATCAAAGAAGTCCTAGGCAGTTTCGCCCACAAAACAGCGAGGAAGCAAACGTATTTGGATTAGAATTAGAATTTAGACAAAAAATATTAAACAACGATATTTATAATTTAGGACTAAATGTAAATGCATCTGTAATTGAATCAAGACAAAAATTGGTTGGTGATGAACTTGATGTTCGTCAATTCGATGCCGATGCCCTAGGTGTTGAATTAGACGAATATAGAAGATTACAAGGGCAATCACCTTACCTTTTAAATACCTCATTGGTGTATAAAAGAAACTCATCCGAGCTTAGTTTATTTTACAATGTCCAAGGTAAAACCTTGATGTTTGTAGGAAATGACGATGTTTCTGATGTTTTTTCTGTACCGTTTCACTCTTTTAATTTAATAGCGAGAAAATCCTTTGGTAAAGAAGAAAAACAACAAATTCAATTAGAGGTCCAAAATATATTGGGCGATGTAAGGGAAGTGCAATATGAATTTTTTAATGCTGATCCTGTTTTGTTTTCTCAAAGGAAAATTGGTAGAACTTTCGCTGTAACCTACAGGATCCAACTTTGATAGTAATCTATTATATTAATACTAGTTAGTTATAAAGAGTAGTTTAATCAAGAATTACTTCTTTAACGAAATAGTTACCGCTAAATTCTATTTCCTTTAAATAGTCACCGAACAAAAAAATCCATTTGCCCTCTTTTTTACCATCATTGTAATTGGCAATACAGATTTTTTCACCGGCATCATTATAATAAGTCCATTCTCCATGAAGTCTGTCTCTTTTTAAATATCCCTCCTGAGCCTTCACTCCATTACTATGAAATTCTACAACTTTTTTTAATTGATTATGATGTTCAGTAATTTTTAATTTATTTGTTTTTATGGAAAATTTTTGATTCATTAAAAATGGTAAATCCTGAGAAAAACCATAAAAACTGAGAAAAAAAACAAAAATGTATTTCATATCTAATTTAAAGTTACAAATTTTTCTTAACATTAAATTAACATTGGGTTAATATTTAAATAATCTGTCAAAAAAAGTGAAAAAAAATTTTTATTTCAATTAATTTATGTTGTAATATTGGAATAAACCTTAACATTAAATTAATTTCATTATTTCATTTTTTCAGTTTAAAAAAACTATTTTATTTAGTTAAAAGCTTAACCTTTAGTTTTTTATTTATGATTAGTTTCACGTCTGTTTCTCAAGAAGTTAGTGCCCCTAAATTTGGTAAAGGTCTTTTAAGTATTCAGGGGAAAGACAGTACTTGGACTATGAATTTTTCAGCTAGAGTTCAATACTTGACATCAACAACTTGGAAAGAGGATGGTGACTCATATGGTAGCCCCGAGTCAAATTCGCTAATA
>PBVB01000065.1 GCA_002728075.1 Flavobacteriaceae bacterium | reverse complement strand
GAAAATCCTAATAAAAGACCAGTTAAAATTGAAAGTATTAGATTTTTTTTCAATAATACATTATATATTTATTCAAAAATATGGAATTAAATAGAAAGGTTTATTTTAAATTTTTAATAATGAAAAATTGTACATTGTTACATCAATGAAAAAATACATCCCTAACTTTTTCACCTTTCTAAATTTAACCTGTGGATGCATTGCTATTTTGCTCTTATCAAAAGATAATTATAATGCATCAGTTATTTTTTGCCTTTTAGCTTTTTTATTTGATTTTGCGGATGGTTACTTTGCTCGATTACTTAATTCTGAGAGTGCAATCGGGAGAGAATTGGACTCATTTTCTGACTTTGTAACAAGCGGCGTAGTCCCCGGTATAATAATGTATAAACTACTTGTTAGGTCGGGATTCACAGAAAAACATATAACATTAGATATATTTAACATCAGTTTTTATATTTCAACTTTGTCTTTGGTGGGATTTTTTATAACAATTGCAACTGCTTTTAGGTTATCTAAATATAACCTGATGAAAAATGAATTTAAATACTTTGTAGGTCTTCCAGCTCCAGCTAATTGTATGATGATATTAGGTCTTCCATTTATTTTTGATTATTTGGGAGAAAAATATTTAAGTTACAATGTGTTATTCCTATTAACCCTTTTTTCTATTTACATGTTAAATTCTAAAATAAAACTAATTTCATTAAAAAANATAAACATATTAATTGTAGNAACACTNNTATTCNTAATNNNNGNTTTNACAGTTTTTACNAATTTTGCAGTTTTAACTATAATTATTTTAGTNTATATATTGTTTAGTATATCCTATTTTCAACTTAGGAGGTGGATTTCTTTCTAAGTTCAAAATTTTTTCCTAGATATACTTTTCTAACCATTTCATCTTTTGCCAGTTCTTCTGGTGTTCCTTCTTTTAAAATTTTACCTTCAAACATAAGATAAGTTTTATCAGTTATGGCTAGTGTTTCCTGAACATTGTGATCAGTAATTAAAACACCTATGTTTCTGTCCTTTAAGTGAGATACAATTTTTTGGATATCTTCAACTGCAATAGGATCTACACCTGCGAAAGGTTCATCCAAGAGAATGAATTTTGGATTAGATGCTAATGNTCGAGCTATTTCAGTTCTTCTTCTTTCACCACCCGAGAGAAGGTCTCCCCGGTTTTTTCGTATACTAGTTAATCCAAACTCTTCAAGCAAACTTTCCATTTTTTTTATTTGATCTTTTTTGGATAAGTTCGATAACTCTAAAATACTTAAAATNTTATCTTCAACACTCAATTTNCTAAAAACTGANGGATCTTGAGAAAGATAGCCAATNCCATTTTGTGATCTTTTATACATTGGAAATTTGGTTATNTCTTTGTCTTCAAGAATAATTTTTCCAAAGTCAGGTCTTATCAAACCAACTATTATATAAAATGAAGTTGATTTACCAGCTCCATTCGGACCTAAAAGACCTATTATTTCNCCTTGTTTAACTTCCAAAGAAACATTATCGACAGCTNTTTTAGCTCTAAACGATTTAACTATGTTTTGTGCCTTTAAAATCATTATGATTTTTCGGTTTGTTTTTTTACTATCAATTTAGANATTAAAATACTTATTTCATATAAAATAAGTACTGGGATTGTTACAATTATTTGACTTGTTATGTCGGGTGGTGTAATTATTGCAGAAATACTTAACACAATAACAATTGCAAATTTTCTATTTCTTTGTAAAAAATTCGGGGTTACTAGACCTATACGAGTTAGGAAAAAAATTAAAATAGGTAGTTCGAAAATAAAACCAGANGANANTACGGANGCCCTTANTAAACCAATATAGCTATTTAANTCNAAATCATTAAAAACTTCTTTGCTAATTGTATAGTTGCTTAAAAAGTTTACGGAAAGTGGAGTAACAACATAATATCCGAAAAGTACTCCTATAAAAAACAGAAATGAAGCTACAAAAATAAAACCTCTTGCATTTTTTTTCTCATGATCATGTAATCCAGGTTTAATAAATCTCCACAATTCAAATAAAACATAAGGAAAAGATAAAATAAATCCAGCTGTGATAGAGGTCCATATATGAGCTGAAAATTGACCTGAAACAGTTCTACTNTGAACCCTGAAAGGAAGCTCTTGTATACAGAGNATTTCAGATATTTTACAAAAAAATCTATAAGTCGCGAAATTTGATTTCTTAGGGCCAAATATTATATATTCAAATATAAAATCCTTTGCTAAAAATGCAANTAACCCNGTTAAAAGAACTGCGAAAAAAGATCTAATAATGTGCCACCTTAAAATNTCAAGATGTTCTAAAAATGACATTTCATTATCTTCTGACACNTCTAATCAAAATTTTTTATGATATCCAGNACATGTACAACTCCGCTGCAGTTATTACTTTTATCGACCAANACCATGTGATTTATTGATTTATTCTTGATTTCTTTTGAAGCATTTTCAACTAACATGTCTTCATCAAANAAGATAGGATTTTTACTCATAATNTCTTTAGCTCTCAAATTTAAAANATCCATGTTCTCGTCAAGCATTCTTCNGATATCACCATCAGTTATAATTCCTAATAATTTANCTTTTTTTATAACTAAGGTTATTCCCAACCTATTTGAGGTGATTTCTTTAATAACATCATTTATTTTGGATTTTTCTTTCACTTTTGGAATTGGGTTTTTAGAGGCTAGATCTTTCAATGTCAAATTTAATTTTTTTCCCAAGGACCCACCTGGATGATGACTAGCAAAATCCTCTGTTTTAAAGCCTCTTAGTTCAAGTAAGGAAACTGCTAATGCATCCCCTAATGCCATTTGAGATGTGGTGCTAGAGGTTGGAGCAAGATTATTTGGGCAGGCTTCTTGTTCTACATAACATGGTAAAACATAATTAGACTCTTTGGCCAAATAGCTTTCCGTTTTTCCAGTTATAGAAATAATAACATTCCCTCTTTTTTTTAAATGAGGTACTAAATCTTTAATTTCACTAGATGAACCACTATTTGATATTATAATTACCAAATCATCTGGTTTTACTAAACCTAAATCACCATGCATAGCATCTGCGGCATGAAGAAAAACCGATGAAGTTCCTGTTGAATTTAGTGTGGATGAAATCTTCATAGAAATAATGGCACTTTTTCCAATACCAGTAATTATAACTTTTCCATTAGATTTCAAAATTAGGTTAACAACTTCTTCAAATTGCTTATTAAGTTGACTCATGATTCCTTTTATAGAATTTGATTCTTGAATTAAAACTCTTTTAGCAATATTTAAAATTTTACTTTGTTTATTCAATTATTAAAGTTTTATAAGAAATTTAAACACTAAATATTATATTTAATAAATACAAATTTAAAATTTGATTTATAAAATTTAATGCATTTTGAACATTTAAATTTAGAGTTAAAGAGGTATTTTGGGTTTACCTCCTTCAAAGGTCAACAAGAAAACATAATAAAAAATCTTTTAAAAGGTAAAAACTCGTTTGTAATAATGCCTACAGGCGCAGGTAAATCTATGTGTTACCAGTTACCTTCTCTAATATTAGATGGTACNTCAATTGTAGTTTCACCACTTATAGCTTTNATGAAAAATCAAGTTGATTTTTTACGNGGAAATTCTTTAAAAGATAGCGTTGCACANGTTATTAANTCAACTTTAACAAAANCAGAAATCACAAAAGTAGAAAAAGATGTNCTTANCAACNAAACCAAAATTCTNTTCGTAGCTCCAGAGTCACTNGTTAAGCCAAGTTTAATTAATTTTTTAAAATCTGTTAAAATTTCTTTTTTAGCTATTGATGAAGCTCACTGTATTTCGGAGTGGGGACATGATTTTAGACCTGAATACAGAAATATTAGAAAGGTTATAGATGAAATAAACCATAATATACCAATTATAGCACTAACGGCAACAGCTACCCCAAAAGTTCAAGAAGACATTCTTAAAAANTTAAAAATCAAAGATNCTAAAATTTTTAAGGCTTCNTTTAATAGACCAAACTTATATTATGAAGTAAGAAAAAAATCAAAAGATGTAATAGTTGAAATAGTAAAATTTATAAAAAAAAATAAATCAAAGTCTGGTATCATTTACTGTTTATCAAGAAAAAAGGTTGAAGANCTTACAAAAACTTTAAAAGTTAATGATATNAAAGCTGTTCCTTATCATGCAGGTTTAGATGCTAAAACCCGTTCTCTTAATCAGGATNTATTTTTAAAAGAGGATTGTGATATTGTAGTTGCNACAATTGCTTTCGGTATGGGTATAGATAAACCAGACGTAAGATTTGTTATTCATCACGATATTCCAAAAAGCTTAGAAAGTTACTATCAAGAAACCGGTAGGGCTGGAAGAGACGGTGGTGAAGGTCATTGCTTAGCCTTTTATTCATACAAAGACGTAGAAAAATTAGAAAATTTTTTATCAAAAAAAACAGTATCTGAGAGGGAACTTGGTACCACCTTGTTAAATGAAATGGTTTCATATGCAGAAACTCCAATATCAAGGAGAAAATTTATTTTACACTACTTTGGAGAGGCTTTTAATGAAGAGGATGATTTGAAAAAAATGGATGACAATCTTCGTTTCCCAAAAAACAAGATAGATGCATCTGAAGCCCTATTTCTTCTTCTAAATGTCATAAAAAAAACAAATGAAAATTTAAAAACTAAAGAAATAGTTAAGATAATGGTTGGTGAAAATAATTCAATAATTAATAACCATAGATTACAAAATTCTTCTTTTTTTGGAAAAGGATCAAATTACGATAAATCATCNTGGAATTCTCTAATAAGTCAAGCTTCGATNTCAGGATATATTAAAAAAAATATNGAAAACTATGGTGTGTTAAAATTAAATGAAAAAGGTATTCAATATTTAAAAAAACAAACTCNTTTTAGTATTTATCTCGATAAAAAAAAGGATGATNTTGATGAAAACATTGCAAATTNAATTATTAATGATGACAATTTAAGAGANATNTTACTTGAATTAAGAAAGAAAGTAGCTGATAAAAATAAAATCCCACCCTANACAGTTTTTCAAGATGCTTCAATTAATGATATGACATTAAAGTATCCTGTAAATCATGAAGAAATGAAAAATATNCATGGAGTAGGTGAGGGTAAGGCTAAAAAATATGGTACTGAATTTATTAAAGTGATTGAAGATTATGTTAAAAAAAATAATATAATGAGGAATGAAGAATATACGGTCAAATCCACAGGATCAAATTCAACTCTNAAGCTTTTCCTTATTCAGTCCATTGACAGAAAATTACCNTTACCCGACATTGCTTCTGCAAAAGGCATGTCTATGGATGCTCTTCTTTCAGAAGCCGAAACTATAGTTTACTCTGGAACCAAGCTTAATATTGATTATTGGCTCGATGAAGTATTCGATGAGGATCAACAAGAAGAACTTCATGNATATTTTTTAGATTCGAAAACTGATGANGTAAATGTTGCATTAAATGAGTTCCAAGGGGAATTTGATGAGGATGAAATTCGTTTGTATAGATTAAAATTTTTGAGTGAAGTGGCTAATTAATTTAAATATTGTAATTTAAGCTTATGGAAAATGGTATTTACGCAAAAATAATAACTGATAAAGGAGATATTTTAGTCANCTTGGAATATAANCTTACCCCTATTACGGTTTCAAATTTTATAGGTTTATCCTTAGGAACTTTATCTAATTATTCAAANCGAAAAAATGCNAGGTTTTATGATAACCTTNTTTTTCACAGAGTCATTCCTGACTTNATGATTCAGGGAGGTTGTCCTAACGGAAATGGTATGGGAGGTCCAGGNTATAATTTTAAAGATGAATTTCACCCGAATTTNAANCANGANAAACCTGGAGTTTTGTCAATGGCTAATGCTGGACCAAATACCAATGGAAGTCAATTTTTNATTACTCATCTTCCAACTCCNTGGCTAGATGGTAAACATTCAGTCTTNGGNAATGTAATAGAGGGACAGTCTATTGTAGATTCAATTTCAAATGGAGATAAAATTCAAAAAGTAGAGATTATAAGAATAGGAGATGATGCTGAAAAGTTTGACGAGGTAAAAGTTTTTGAATCAGGCTTGATTTAAATGATTATTCGTATTCTGGTTCGTTNCCTTTCACCCATTTTATATTACAACCCATGCTTGGATATTGAAGAAATTTAGTTTTAGAATCATCATTCAACATNTCTACANCTTTTTTNAAATCTTCCCCTGTAACTTCAATCCCATTATTTGGCCTTGATTTGTCGTATCGTCCATGATAAAAAAGTTCATGATTTTTATCAAATAATAGAAACTCTGGAGTGCATAAAGCTTGATAATGGTGAGCAACCTCTTGGCTTTTGTCAAAAAAATATGGGAAAGGAAATTTTTTTTCTTTGGCCAATATATTCATCTTATCAGGTGAATCTTGTGGATAATTTACAATATCATTACTTGAAATTGCAATTGATAAAATTTTGTTTTCTTTAATTTTACTACAAAATCCAATTATGTGATCTAAAAGATGCACAACGTAGGGGCAGTGGTTACACATAAAAATTAAAAGAGTGCCCTTGCTTCCATAGTAATTCGAAAGATTTTCTTTCAAATTATTTGTGGTATTCAATAATTTGTAATCTTTTAATTTTATTTTATCTCTATTTATACTAGATGCAGTTAAGACCATAACAATAATAATTTAGTTTCTTTAAATTAATTCATCAAATGAGAATAAAAAATCATATTTGCTAAAAAATGTTGTGTTCCAATCCAATATCCTCTAAAATTTGTATTGTCTGTCATAATTACAATTTTACCATTGCCCATTGATTCAATTTTGAATGGAACAGTATTAGATAATGATTCTAAATTTTCTTTAGATATATAACCACTCATTAATGGATTTTTGTCATATNTAATTGGGTTTTTATAACTATCCTTGTCAGGATTTAAAAANATATCAGTATTTCTAAATAAAGCAATTGAGTTATTTTCTATTCCAAAATTAATAGGGTGAGTNCTATCTAGATTNGCTTTAAATATTGCTCCTGATATACGTTGGGCTCTTCTGAAATTATTTCTGTCTCCAAAACTGATATTTTCTGCAACTAATTCATTTTCTAAAAATTCTACATTAATTAATTTANTTTTTTTTGCCCATTTTATTGCTTCTCGATAAAGGATTAGAGTACCACCTCTTTCTATCCAAGATTTAATTTTATGAATTGTTGTTTCATTTAAAATTCCACTATAACTTGGAAAGATAAAGTGAGTATATTTTTCTAAATTGATTCTTTCTAAAATTCTGGTATCAATTTTAGAAATTGGAATATTATACTGTGTATCCATTATATACCAAATTTCACCTGCATCGTAACTTCTTACGCCCTCACCAACCAATAAACCTATTTTAGGTTTCTTTATATTTTTAAAATTCCTTGAACCAAGATCAATACCTTCTTGAGATGCTCCGGTATCTGTTTCGTAAAAATTCAATTCAGAATCAACGGAAATTTTTGAAAGGAGTTTGTGAATTTCATCAGAAGTCAAATTTTGATTTTTTACTGGAACCATTATCGTTCCAAAATCGAAGGATTTGTTTTTAATTTTAAAGTTTTTCATTGAAACTTTAGCTCTTAATCCGTTGTCTAATATTTTATAAAGCGCCTTNGGATAAAAATATCCATGGGTTTCAAAAATATATGCATAATTAGCTTTTTTTAATTTTTTTGTAATAATTTTTCGTTGACCATCGATCACATTCCCAATCAAATTTAAGTCACTAGTGTTTTCATGATTTACATCGAAGGCGAGCGGAATAGTCCATGATGATACATCATAGAATGTACTGTCTTTAAAATTCTTTTGAGTATTGAAAATTGCTTGAATCACCTTAAATTTTTCTTGATCTAGCGGGACTATGAAGCTTTTATCGGCTGAAAACTTTTTNTCATTTAATCTTACATCCTTCTTTAGTTTATGGATTTTAATTTTATGGTACTTGAGAATTTCTATGAGCTTGAATGTTGATGAGATATCTTTTTGATTTCCAAATACTATCCCTTTGACTTTATTTTTTTTTGCTTCTAGTTTTGAACTACTGAAAAATTGAATTTGGTATTTCAATAATTCTTCTTTTAAGGCATTTGCTGCTTTTAAAGTAGAAACAGCAGTTTTTAATTGATTTCTAATTGAGAAAGGAAACGTTAATAATCCATTTTCTGTGTATTGATTGTAACCCCTTGAACTAGCTTGTTCAAATAAAATCCCAATTCCACCGTTTATATCTGGATATGCCGAGCCCTTGCTTAAAAAAAAATCATCATAATCTTCTTTGGAATAGTACAAAGAGCCAATTTCGTCAAGTTCCCTAGCATGATATTCTGATATTTTAAATGTTAAACTTTGATTTTCTTTAGATATTAAGGGATTTACACTAGATTGGATTCCTGGTTGAAAGAAAAAACTTTGGTCTTTTCCCATTTCGTGGTGATCGGTTAAAATGTTTGGCAGCCATTTATTAAAAGAAGTAATTCTTGCCTTTGATTCATTTAACTGAACTGTTAACCAATCCCTATTTAAATCAAACCAATAGTGATTCGTTCTTCCTCCTGGCCAAATTTCATTGTATTCTCTGTCGTAAGAATCTGGAATTTTGACATGAGATCTTTGTGAATTTACCCATTGTGAAAATCTTTGTAGACCGTCAGGATTTAAACTTGGATCTAATAAAATGACTAAATTATCTAAAACTTCCAAAACCTTTTCGTTTTGTGATGCAGCTAGATAATATGCTAATAATACAGCGGCATTTGAACCACTTGCTTCATTCCCATGAACAGAAAAACCCTGATAAACAACAGCGGGCATTTTTTTTAAATCATCTTCTGATACAATCTTATTTGATAGTTCAAGATGACTTCTTCTTATTTCTTCAAGTCTTGAGTGGTTTTTTTCGCTTGTAATTGTAAGTAAAACAAGTGGTCTGTCTTCATAAGTATATCCTCTGTTTTCAATTTTAATTTTATTTGATGACTTTGAAAGCTCAGTTAAGTAATTAACTAATTTATCATGATTAATATGCCAATCGCCTATATCAAAACCTAAAATTTCACTTGGTTTGGGAATATTATCATTGTATTTTTCGTCTTGAGGCAGAAAATAGGTTATATCCTCTTGTGAAAAAAGAATTTGAGAACTGATGAAAATTAAGAAAAATAAAATTCTTCTATAAATTAAATGAAGTTTATCAAAAATTATCAATTATGAATAATTTATCTTTAGGCGATTTTATTTTCTCTTTGCTCGTTAAAATCTTTCTGGTGTTTTTCGCTAATAACTTCAATTCCTCTTTCATTAATAATAAAGTCCATCACTTCTGATAGTATTTCCTTAAAATCAGAAAAATCTTCTTTGTAAAGGTATATTTTATGTTTTTTATAAAAAAAGGTTCCATCGTCGTTAGAAAATTTTTTGCTTTCAGTGATTGTCAAATAATAATCACTAGCTTTTGTTTCTCTTACGTCAAAAAAATATGTTCTTCTTCCAGCACGAAGAACTCTAGAATGAATTTCTTCTTGAGTTGTTTCCATTTTAATTCAATTTGTTATTTAAAATTAATAAAAAAACAAATTATAGAACTAAAAAAAGTTACATTTTAACAATGTCAGTGTTCTCTAGTTGTTTTTGAGCTAATTTTTTGTAAAATCCATTATTGGACAAAAGTTTTTTGTGAGAACCTTTTTCAATAATAACTCCCTTATCTATTACTATGATTAAGTCAGCGTGCATAATTGAAGATATTTTATGACTAACAATTATAACTGTTTCATCTATTTTAGTTTTTCTCATCTCTCTAAGAATATTCTTTTCTGTCTTTGCATCAACAGACGATAAACAGTCATCTAGAAGCAATATTTTTGACTTTTTTAATAAAGCTCTAGCTATTGTAACTCTTTGAATTTGACCACCAGATAAATTCACACCTCTCTCTCCTAGTAGAGTTTCATATTTGTCTTTGAAAGTGTATATATCCGAATGAATTGAGGCGTTTTTTGCGACTTTAATTACTTCATTTTTATTGGCTTTAAAATTTCCAAACTTTATATTTTCCTGTATTGTATCTGAAAATAAAAAAGGATTTTGAGGTATATAGCTTATAAATGAATTAAGTGATTTAAGATTATATGAACTTAGCTCTTTGTTACCTAAGTAAATCTTACCCGAGGAAACATCGTATGATCTCATTATTAGCTCAAGAATAGAAGTCTTACCAGATCCAGTTTTACCAATAATTCCCAACGTTTTACCAGAATCAATAGTAAAATTGATTCTTTCTAACGCATATGATTTTGTTTTTGGGTATTTAAATGAAACATTTTTGAATGTAATCTTACTGCTTTCTAAATTTGAGGATTTACCATAATTTTTAATAGAAGGTGCAGTTTTAAGAAAAGTATTAATTCTCTTTTGTGATGCTTCGGCTTGTTGGATTATTGATGTTACCCAACCAACAACAGCGACTGGCCAGGTCAGCATTGTAATGTAAATTATAAATTCTGCAATAACTCCTATCTCAATTTTTCCATCTATATATTGATTTCCTCCAACATAAATTACAATTATATTACTAATCCCAATAAGTAGTATCATTAGTGGAAAAAATAAAGCTTGAACCTTAGACAAGCTAATACTCGACTTTTTACTTGATTTAGATAAATCATCAAAGTTCTCAGTCACTATTTCTTGCATATTGAATGTTTTAATAATCTTAATTCCACTAAATACTTCTTGAGAAAATGTAGAAAGTTTTGCTAACTTTTCTTGCACAAAAGTACTTTTTGAATGAATTTTTTTACTTAAAGTATATATTGTAAATGATAATATCGGTAGAGGTAATAATGAATAAATTGTTAGGTAGGGAGAAATACTAAACATAAATACAATTACAATTATAAATAAAGTCACTGTATTAATACTGTACATTATTGCTGGCCCAACATACATTCTCACTTTACTTACGTCTTCTGTTATTCTGCTCATTAAATCACCTGTNCGATTTNTTTTATAAAANAAAGGACATAAAGANTGGTAATGATTATAAANNTCATTTTTTAAATCGAATTCTATANATCTTGAAACATTGATTATTGTNTGGCGCATTAGAAAAGTAAAAAAACCTGATACCAAAGATGCCAGCAATATGATTAAAATATTTCTTGCTAAAAGAATTTCCAAGTTATCACTAGTCTGTTCAATGTTTAGAATTGAATTTTCAATTAAAGTCATAGAATTTCCAACTAGTTTTGGGGTAAATAGTGAAAAAATTCTTGATATTATTGTTATGAAAATTCCTAATAATAATTTCCATTTATACTTTAATAAATATTTATTTAGGTATTTTAGCTCTTTCATTTAAAAGCTAATTTAATATTAGATATNNTCTAATTAAAATTTTGTTCTTTGAAAATTATTAATCGTAGACAAATAAGAATAAAAGTCCTACAAGAACTATATAGTTTTCTATCTGGAAATGAAAACTCATTAGTAGAAGGTCAAAAAAAACTAATAAATAGTTTTATACAAACAAATTCATTATATCTGTCCTATCTAAATTTCTTTAAAAGTTTTTGGGAGTTTTTAAATCATAGGGATAATTTTCAAAAGAAAATCAAAAAAAGCCTAAAACCAATAGACGAAAATTACTTGCTTATTAGCGAACTAATACCATTAAAATCTATNGCTACAAATAAAAATTTAATTACTAAGTTATCATCGCATACATATATTTTTTGGGATAATAAACATGAATTTTTAAATGAGTTTTTTTTAAAAATTGTTAATTCTGAGGGTTTTAAAGAGTATTTAATTGTTAAAGAAAAAGATTATAAAATCCAATTAAAATTATTCATTTACATTTTTAAAGAAATATTAGTTCATGATACAAAATTCTATGGATATATAGAAGATCAAAATATATATTGGATTGATGATGTTCCCTTAATTAATACTTTTTTTCTTAGATTAATAAAAAATTTAAATATTGAAAAAGAATTTAATTTTTTAAAAAATAGTTTCACACACAATAAGCATGATACTGATTTTGGATTAAAATTGTTTAAAAAAGTTATTGAAAATTCTGAAAGTATAAATCAGGATATTCAAAAAAGAGTTTTCAATTGGGAAATTGAACGGATTGCCCTTATTGACAGAATTATAATCAATATGTCTATCGTAGAATTTAAATATTTTTCTGAAATTCCTAATATTGTTACTTTGAATGAGTATATGGAAATATCAAAGGAATACTCTACTCCCAAAAGCAGTCAGTTTATAAATGGAGTACTAGACAGCATAATAAAAAACAATTAATAATCAAAAAAAGTCAATATATATCAACAATGTTTTTGATATAATTTTCTTTACATTTGTAAACATAAATGTTTAATTATGAAAAATTATCTTAAAATATTCTTTTTTAGTACAATCTTGATTGCCATATCTTGCGATGATAATGCAAATAAAAAAGAAACAAAATCTGAAAATTCATCTTCATCCTCAATGACATCATCTTCTGAGAGTCCTGTAATGTCATTCGACAAAACTCTCCATGACTTTGGGACTATCCAAGAAGGAGAGACTGTAGAAACAATTTTTACGTTTACAAATTCTGGCAAGTCAGATCTTATTATAGTTGATGCCAGGGGAAGTTGCGGTTGCACTGTTCCTGAATACCCTAAAAATACACCCATACCTCCTGGAGAGTCTGGTAAAATTANAGTTAGCTTTGATTCAAGCAACAAACCTAATATGCAACAAAAGACAGTCACAATATCTGCTAATACAGATTCTGGACGTGAAACAATTAGAATTAAAGCATTAGTTCAGGCAGATCCTGTTAAGCAAAAACAAAGAGATGCTGCTGCAGCTGCAAGAGCACAACAAAATAATTAATGGATCAATTACCATTCCTTTTATTGATGGTGGTGGTTTTTGTTTTTTTTATAATTTTACCACAGCAAAGACGTCAAAAAAAAGAAAAAAACTTTATTAATTCGCTCAAAAGAGGAGACAGAGTAATTACGAAAAGTGGAATACATGGAAAAGTTATGGAACTTAATGACAGTGACGAAACATGTGTCGTTGAAACTCTTGCGGGCAAAATTAAAATGGAAAAGTCCTCTTTATCATTGGAATTATCATCAAAATTCTCGAAAAAATAATTAAAAAAATGCTTATAAAATTAAAAACCGACTTTATCAAAAAGTTGGTTTTTTAATTTAGAATCATGTATAAATTACTTATAAGACCAATTCTTTTTCTTTTTGACGCAGAACTTATTCATCATATATCCTTTTTCTTAATTAAGACTTTTATGAAAATGCCTGGTATATCTTATTTAAGTCGTAAACTTTTCTCTATAAAATCTACATCACTTGAGAGAGAAATTTTTGGTATTAAATTTCCAAATCCTGTAGGACTTGCTGCCGGATTTGATAAAAATGCAGAATTGTTNAATGAACTATCGAATTTCGGATTTGGTTTTATTGAAATAGGAACTGTAACTCCTAAATCACAACCAGGGAACAAAAAGAAAAGGGTTTTTAGATTGAACGATGATTCATCTCTTATTAACAGGTTGGGATTTAATAACAAAGGAGTTGATTTTGCAGTGAATAATCTTAAAAATAANGGGGAAATTATTATTGGAGGTAACATTGGAAAAAATAAAAATACCCCGAACCATAAAGCAATTGAAGATTATATATACTGTTTTAATGCTTTATTTGATTACGTAGATTATTTTGTTGTTAATGTAAGCTCTCCCAATACACCTAATTTGAGAGATTTACAAGAGAAGAAACCACTTACAGCTTTAGTTCAACAGTTGAATAAAGAAAGGCTAAAAAAAAGTAAAAAGAAACCATTACTTTTGAAAATATCACCTGATTTAAGTNAAAAAAAACTATTAGATATTATTTCAGTGATTAAAACAGAAAATTTGGATGGTGTAATTGCTACAAACACAACCATATCTAGAGAAAATTTAAAATCAAATCCCAAACTTTTAAATGAGTCAGGTGGTTTAAGNGGTAAAAAACTTACTTCGAAAAGTAATGAAGTTATTAGATTTATNCATAAAAACAGTAATGGATCTATTCCAATTATAGGGGTAGGAGGTATTTTTGATGCTGAAGATGTAATTGAAAAGTTTGAATGTGGTGCAAGCTTAGTTCAAATTTATACAGGGTTTGTTTATGAAGGACCTTCTATCGTAAAAAAAATAAATAAAAAATTAGCAATAAGTAAGATTAAATGTTGAAGTAATTATATTTTTTCTTTGGGTTGATTCTTTTAACCGTTTCATAAATTATTTTAATTACACCTTCAATATCCTCTTTTTGAACCATTTCCACAGTAGTGTGCATATATCTAAGAGGTAGAGAAATTAATGCTGAAGGAACCCCACCATTGCTGTATGCAAATGCATCAGTGTCGGTACCTGTATATCTAGAGGAAGCCAGACGCTGAAAAGGAATTTTTAGTTTTTCAGATATTTCGATTATTTCCTCTCTTAANATATTATGTACTGCTGGAGCATAAGAAATTACTGGNCCTTTTCCCATTTCAATATGNCCTTCCTCTTTTTTATTTATCATAGGTGTTGTTGTGTCATGGCAAACGTCTGTAACTATTGCTAAATCAGGTTTAATCTTTTGAGTAATCATTTCAGCTCCTCTAAGACCAACTTCTTCTTGAACTGAATTTGTTATGTAAAGTCCAAAAGGCAATTCTATTTTATTCTCATGAATTAATCTCGCGACCTCTGCAATAATGAATCCTCCAGCCCTATTATCTATTGCCCTACAGATAAATTTATTTTTATTAAGGATTCTAAATTGGTCAGGGTAAGTTATTACGCACCCTACATGAATACCAAGTTTCTCAACTTCCTTTTTATCTTTTGCTCCAACGTCAATAAATATATTGTCAATTTTAGGCGATTCCTCCTTGATAGGTTTTCTTGTATGAATTGCAGGCCAACCAAAAACTCCCTTCACAATTCCTTTTTTAGTATGAATATTTACATCTTTTGAGGGTGCGATTTGATGATCACTCCCACCATTCCTTATTACATAAATTAATCCATTATCGGTAATATAATTAACATACCAAGATATTTCGTCTGAATGGGCTTCGATTACTAATTTAAATTTTGCATCAGGATTTATTACACCAACCGCTGTCCCATAGGAATCGGTTATAAAACTATGAACGTAATTTTTTAAGTATTCAATCCAAATCTTTTGTCCTTCTATTTCGTAACCAGTTGGTGATGAATTATTTAAATATTTTTTTAAAAATTCTAAAGAAGAAGATGTAATAATTTTCATATAAAATATTTTATTGCAAATGTAAAATTTAAATTTGTTTTAATTAATTCCTTTTTATTATGTTTTTTTATCTGACAAATAATAAGATTAAAATAATAGTCATTTTTTTAATTTATATTTTAAAATCTTATTCTCAGGAAAAAATTTATCCTTTAGACAATACTAATTTTAAAGACACTATCCCTCAATTTGGATTTCCTCTTAAAGAGGTGGTGCTTTTTCAACCATTAAAATTTAGGACAATAGATGAACTAAAGGAATATTTGATTTTAAGGAGAAGGGTAATAAAGGTTTATCCTTATGCAAAATTAGCAAGTGATAGATTGATGATTTTGAATAAAAGATTAAAAGTTTTAAAATCAAAGAGATCAAAGAAAAAATATTTAAGAAGACTTGAAAAATTTTTATACGAAGAATTTGAGCAAGAATTAAAAAAATTGTCCAGATCTCAAGGTAGAATCTTAATAAAACTGATTCATAGGCAAACTGGTATTACAATTTTTGAACTTATAAAAGAACTAAGAACTGGATTTAAAGCATTCTTTTATCAGACAACAGCTTCTTTATTTAAATTATCATTAAAAGATAAATATAATCCTGAAAACATTTTAGAAGATTATCTTATTGAAGATATATTACAAAGGGCTTTTGCAGAAAAATATTTAGTTGAACAAAAAGCAAAGAGTGATTATGATTTAGATTCTTTGTATTCAATATGGAAAAATAGAAGATAAAAAACACTTAANTATTATGAAAGAAATTTTTCAAATGTCAGCTAAAACATTTTATGGTTTTGAGGATATATTATGTGAGGAGTTAAAAAAAATTGAAGCTATTGATGTTTTTAAATCAAATAGAATAGTTCATTTCAAAGGTAATAAAGAAATAATGTACAAAGCGAATTTATGTTTACGTACAGCACTAAAGATATTACTTCCTATCGCTAAGAAAAAAGTTTCAAATTACGAATCACTCTACAAATTCTCATTTGATTTTGAATGGGAGAAATATTTTGACAAAGATTCTTCTTTCTATATAAACAGTGTATGTTTTGGTAAAGATTTTACCCATTCTCTATATGTATCACAAAGAGTCAAAGATGGCATAGTAGATAGATTTAGAAAGTCAAACGGATCAAGACCGACGGTAGATAAATTGAATCCAGATGTATATATAGATGTTCATATAGATAACAATTTTTGCACATTATCTCTTAATAGTTCGGGGCGAAATCTAAATCAACGCGGGTATAGAAAAAAAAGCACCGAGGCACCATTAAATGAAGTATTAGCCTCGGGGTTAATTTTGCTTTCAAATTGGAACAAAAAAGATGATTTTTTAGATCCAATGTGTGGAGGTGGCACATTTTTATTTGAAGCTTGTATGATTGCTAAAAATATACCACCAAATTTATACAGAAAAAGATTTGCATTTAAAAAATGGAATGACTGGGATCAAGACTTGTTTATTAACATTTTAAAATCTTTAACAAAAAAAATAAAGGACACTAACCCAAGTATACTTGGATTTGAAAAGTCTAAGAATACTTTTAACAAATTAAACTACAATATTAAAAACTCTAACTTATCAGATTTTATATCAGTTTCAAATACCGATTTTTTTAATTCAAAAAAAGAAAGCAAAGAAAATCTCCATATTTTAATTAATCCTCCTTACGGGGTGAGAATTGGACATGAGTTAGAAAAAATTTATGGTTTGATTGGAGATACCCTTAAACAAAAATACCATAATACTAACGCATGGATTATTTCATCGAATTTTGAAGCAATAAAAAGAATTGGTTTAAAACCTTCAAACAAGTTTAAAATTTATAACGGAAAATTGGAATCTAAATTTTTGAAATATGAAATTTATGAGGGGTCAAAAAAAATAAAAAATTAAATCTTATTTTTTTTAATTGAAAAGGGAAATCTATAGTTTAAGGTATAATTAAAGCTTGCTCCGAATCTGTTGTCATCAACTATTTTATTAAATCCAGGAGCATATAAATTTCCAAAGTTTTCGGGTTGTGAGTTATTTAATAATCTATGAATCCTTAAACTTGCCCCAATGTAAAAATTATTTAAAACCTCTACTTTAGTTCCAAATAATACTTCAATCCAATTTGAATTAATTTGTCCTCTTTCCCCTATTAAACCACCATCTTTAACTATAGCTCTTTCAAAGTATGAGTTTTTAATTTCAACAGCGCTGTAATTTTCATATAAAATGTATTCATTTACCTTATGTGTATGAATACTATTTGATATTCGAATTCCAACAAAAAGGGANTTATCCATTCCTTTCCAATTATTAAAAAAATTATAATCAACTCCTANCTTAATATAAGAGCCATTTGTAGTAAAATTTATTTGTTCCGTTTGTTGAGTTTTTTTTTCACTTCCTAACTCTGCCGCTATAAAAATTCTTCTATTTATTTTCAAATCTCCAACAATTTCAATCCCTTGGAAATTATCTTCAATACTAGTTTTTATTGGTTTAAATAAATCAACACCAAGTCTGAGTGAAAGAATNTTGAAATCTTTCTCCTTTTTAATTGATAAACTATCTTGGGATATAACATTTCCCGCATATAGAATGCTAGTGATAAATAGCCAAATGTGCTTGATTTTCATTTTTTATAGTATCATTTAAAATTTTAAAACCTAAAAATATACTCTCNTTATCTAGAATTTCTAAGGCTGGGGTTGTGAATATTAGATTAGATAAAAAACCACAGGCTCTATTAACGTAGTAGTCTTCCCTTTTGTAATTAAATTTTAGAGTATCTATTTTTTCTTGATTATCTAAAACGTCAAGATATGTGAAAGTGTAAATTGTTGAATTAGAAATTAATTTTAATGGTATGCCTAGAGAATCTCCAGAGAAAACAACATAATCTTCATCCTTACTTAAAGCTTTTATTGTCACATTTGACAGTGGTTTTGGTATAATCTTTTCATTTTGGTCAAAAAATCTAATAATTAGTCTTGGTGTTCCCGGAGTCCCCTCCAAGCATATATCATCTTTTTCACAGTTGAAAATAAATATAATAAGTAGTGAATAAAATGATATTCTCTTAAACATTAATTATTTTTTTTAAAAGTACTACATTCTCAACATGGCTGGTGTGGGGGAACATGTCAACTGTTTGAAGTTTTGAAATTTCATATTTTTTTTTAAATATAACCAAGTCTCTAGCTAATGTTGAACTATTACAACTTACGTAAACTATTTTTTTTGGTAGTATGTCAATTATTTTTTCAATTACTTTTTTATCAATGCCTTCCCTTGGTGGATTTATAATTGAAACAGAGGGTTTACCATTTTGTCTGACAAAATCTTCTGTAAAAACATCTTTCATGTTTCCTGCAAAGTATTTTGTATTTGAAAGATTATTCAATTTTGAATTTTCTTTTGCATAACTGATTGAATCTTCAACTACATCTATTCCAATAACCTTTTTTACATCCTTTGATAAAATTTGACCTATAGTTCCAATACCAGTATATAAATCGTAAAGTATATCATTTTTGTTTGGTTCTAAAAATTTTTTTACCAAATAAAAAAGTTTCTCGGCCTGTATAGAGTTTGTTTGAAAAAAAGTTTTGGCAGAAATTTTAAATCTTAACCCACATATCTCTTCAATTATGTAATCTTTTCCAAAAAATAAATTTACTTTTTGGTCATAAATTGAGTCATTTGGCTTCGAATTAATTACATAGAGTATGGAATTAATGTTTTGAAAACTTTTTTTTAAAAAACTTAAAAGTTCATAAATAAAATCACTTTTAGATCCAAATTGTAATAAAACCATTATATTTTTAGTTGAAGTGATTTTAATCATTAAACTTTTTAGTAATCCTTTATTTTTGTAAGGATCAAAAAATTCGATTTCGTTTTCAATCGCAAATTTTTTAATTTGATTTCTAATAGTATTTGAAATATCATCTTGAAGATGACATTTTTTTATATCAACAATTTTATCCCATCTACCTTTTTTGTGTAATCCTAAAGCTTCCCTAGTGAATTTTTTTTTTGATTTTATCTCTGATTCAGAAAGCCATCGAGTATTAGAAAAAGAGTACTCCATTTTATTTCTGTAGTGATATATTTTTTCACTCGCTAGAATTGGTAAAACTGTTTTGGGTTTTATTTTACCTATCCTAAATAAATTTTCATGAACCCTTCTTTCCTTATAAAAGAGTTGTGAATTGTAATTCATATTTTGCCATTTACAGCCTCCACAAATCCCAAAATGTTCACAAACTGGTTTTGTTCTTTGTTCTGACCTAGCATTAAATTTTAATATTTCACCAAAAAAGGTTCCTTTCCTTTTTCTTTTAACTTTTATATCCACTACATCTCCAGGGACCGCGTTTTCTAAAAAAATAGTTTCACCTGACTTAGTTTTTGCTACTGATTTTCCTTTATCAGCTATATCGACTACTTCACAGTTTTCAAATATTTTATTAGAACTACTCTTAGCCACTATAACAAAATTTTATTCTTTACTTTTTCTTTGAATGTAAAGTTAGTTTTTTATAAATGAAATATTTGTAAATTAGAAAAATCACTTCAGTAAATTATAACTTGAATCGTCTATATTCGTCAATTGAAGCCAAATATTTTGAATTAGAAAAAACTTTTGGTGCTCATAATTACAATCCTCTTCCAGTTGTTTTAAAAAGAGGGTTAGGTCCCTTTCTTTGGGATTTGAATGATAAAAAATATTTTGATTTTTTATCAGCGTATTCATCCGTAAATCAAGGCCATTGTCACCCAGAAATATTAAAAGCTTTATTTAATCAAGCATCAAAATTGACATTAACTTCAAGAGCCTTTTATAACGATACCCTTGGAGAATTTGAGGAGTTTGTNTGTACCNTATTTAATTATGATAAAGTTCTACCAATGAATTCTGGTGTTGAAGCTGCTGAATCTGCAATAAAACTTGCNAGAAAATGGGGATATGAAAAAAAGAGAGTTAAAAAGGATAAAGCTAAAATTATTTTTCCTAAAAATAATTTTTGGGGNAGATCTATAGCTGCAATTTCAAGTTCTACAAATCCAATTGCGTATAANAATTTTGGGCCATTNTTGTATGGTTTTGAAANTGTTCCNTATGATAATTTAAANTTATTGGAGNTNAAATTAAAAANTCCAGATTGCGTTGCATTTATGTTGGAACCTATTCAAGGTGANGCTGGAGTTATTGTTCCATCTGAGGGATACCTNTCGAGCGTAAAGTACTTGTGCAATAANTACAATGTTTTGTTCATTGCTGATGAGATACANACNGGTCTTGGTAGAACAGGAAAANTATTGGCAACNGATTATGAAGATGCAAAACCAGATATATTGGTCTTAGGAAAAGCTTTGTCGGGTGGTATAATGCCAATTTCTGCTGTTCTTTGTAANAATGAAATAATGTTATGTCTCCAACCTGGTGAGCATGGATCAACATTTGGAGGAAATCCACTTTCTGCTAAAATCGCTAAAAAATCTCTAGAGGTAATTATTGATGAAAAACTAGCTAAAAACGCCTTTGAATTAGGNAAATTATTTAGAAGTAGTTTAAATGATTATATTTCAAAAAGTAGCACTGTAAAATTAATAAGAGGAAAAGGGTTGTTAAATGGNATGGTTATAAACGATAATAGCATGGAAAANTTAGCTTGGAAAATTTGTATTNATTTGATGAAAAATGGNGTTCTTGCTANACCTACAAANAAAAATNTTATAAGGTTTGCGCCTCCACTAGTTATAAANAAAACCCAAATTNCAGAAGCNNTCACNATTATAAAGTCAACTTTAGTTAAATTTGAAAATAAATANTAAAATGCCAATATATTTTGACAATGCCGCTACNTCTCCTCTNAGAAAAGAAGTAATAGATTCTATTAATAAGGTACTGTTAGANACTTATGGTAACCCTTCTTCAAATCATTCTTTTGGAAGAAAAGCAAAAACNTTAATTGAAAATTCACGAAAAATAATTTCATCTTTATTCAATGTGAGTTCACAAGAGATTATTTTTACATCAGGGGGAACGGAATCCGACAACATGCTATTAAGATCCGCAGTAGAGGATTTAAATGTCAAGACTATTATCAGCACTAAAATAGAACATCATGCAATATTACATGCATTAGACTATCTAGAAAAGAAGAATGTTTCTATAGTTTACCTTCCAGTTGATAAAAAAGGAGAGTTCAAATACAATGATTTAGAGCAAGCTTTGTCATTTGATGATTCAAAAAAATTAGTTTCNCTGATGCATGTTAATAATGAAATTGGTAACATGATTGATTTAGAATATATATCTAAAATGTGTCAATCTAGAGAAGCCTTACTGCATACTGATGCAGTTCAAAGTGTAGGTCATTATGAAATTGATTTGAATAAGATAAAGGTCGACTTTTTGTCAGCTGCAGCTCACAAATTTCATGGTCCCAAAGGTGTTGGTTTCTCGTTTGTAAGAAAAAATTCCGGCTTAAATCCATTTATTTTTGGAGGTTCACAAGAAATGGGTCTTCGAGCTGGGACAGAATCTGTTCATAATATAGTCGGTATGTCTAAAGCACTCGAATTAGCATACAAAAATTTAGAAGAAGAAAGTAAATATATAAGAAGTTTAAAAACATATGCAATCTCAAAAATAAAAGAATTCTTTCCAGAAGCACATTTCAACGGAAATTGCGACAAAGATGATAAAAGTGCTTATAATCTAATTAATGTAAACTTGCCTATAAGTTCGGATAAAAAAGATCTCTTTGATTTTCATTTAGATTTAAAAGGAATTGCCTGTTCAAAGGGAAGTGCATGCCAATCTGGAAGCGCCAAAGGCTCTCATGTGTTAGACCTAGTTGTACCAAATGAACTCAAAAATAGGCCATCTCTTCGTTTTTCTTTTTCTTCATTCAACAATAAAGGTGAAATTGATTTTCTTATTGAAACAATTCGAGAATTTATTTAATTTTTTCTGTAAATAATTGCTTCAAATTCATTTTCATTACCCACCATATCTTCTACGTGAAGGTTAAACTTAAGCTCAGCTTTATCAAAATTTAGATCATCAAATTCGAAAAATAAGAGTTTTCTTTTAGGTTCGTGTTCCATTAAAATCCACTTTCCATTTATACTGGCTGTATATTTTTTAATTCCAGAAAAATCATCATCTACTCTTATTTCTAATGTTGAGAGGTTAGTCACCCACTTTTTATTTTTAAAATTAACAGGTTTTATTGACGGAGGTATTGTATCCTTGGTTAAAAAATATTTTCCTCCTGACATGGATTTTACAAAAATTAAGCTATCGTTTTTGTTTCCAAAAACATATTGAAGTTTATTTTTTTCACTTTTATTATTAATATTTAATTTTCCAACACACGTTTGTCTCAAATTAATAGAATCTAAATTTTTAGGTATTAAAAATTCTAACTTGAGTCCATTTTTGGGCGGTTTTGTAAACCTCTTTATGCTAATAGTGTCTAATTTGTAATCAAAATTTAGCTCTGTAGGTTCATAAAATGCATTTTTGGGAATTTTAAATTTTAAGTTTTCATATTTTTTTTCATATTCTAAGTCAGGATGATATAGTTTACTCTCAATATCACTTTCAGAAAAATCAAACCTGTTTTCATTTTTAGATCCCTTTATAATCATACTTACAATACTTTTATTTTTATTTATGTCTTCAAAAATTATTTTGATATTGTATAATGAATCTTCAACTACATTAAAGAGCCCATAATTGTCAACATTTTCAAGAAAACTAAATTTTGAATTTATATTTTGATATAGTTTTTTAATTCTTATTTTATCAATATTGTAGGCTTTATAATCAATTAATAAATCAATTTTTTTTCCATCTTGAAAAGTTAAATCATCAAACTTATATGAAAAAACACTTTTTCCATTAATAATCAAATCTCTTTTATAAATTCCATTTCTGTTATAGCTCGAATTTTGCCTATCGTAACCGCTATAGCCAAATCCAAGAATCCCGGTACTTTCAATTGTGTCCTTGACACTATATATGTTTTCATTTCTATTTAATTCTATTTTTATTTTTTTAAAAATTTTGTCTTTTAAAAATTTATAGATAAATATGTTTTGAATACTTGGAGGTATAGTGTCTACAACATAATATCCATATTTTAAAGGATTAAGTGGTTTTTCCATTTTAGTATCTCTTA
>PBVB01000064.1 GCA_002728075.1 Flavobacteriaceae bacterium | reverse complement strand
GTTTTATTATAATAAGTATTCGAATACGGATTCCCAGAATCTATTTTACTTTCATTTTCATCTGGAGTATTCTTATTATTTGTTTCAATAATTTCTTCAGCATTTATAATTTTATTTAAAATTGTTTTTGTTAGCTTAGAAATTTCCGGCTTACTTTTTGGAACTTCCTCGTAAACTAAGGAATCACTTTGATCTATTTTTTTTTTGTCTAAACTCTTTTTTTTTGTTTTAGTACTATTTGACTTATCGTCAAATGAAACTATTGATTTTTTTTGGACTACCGCTTTAGATTTTAATTCTGAATCATTAGATTCATTAATGGGACTAGTCTTATTTATAGGAGTTTTAGAGCTTTCAAGGGCTACTTTTTTAATTAATTTTTCATCAGACAATGTGCCAAAATTTACCTCCACACCATACGAAATAGGTGGATCAAAAAAAGTTAATCCAAAAACAAAAAATATAAGAATTAGCAAAAACCCAATCAATGAGGTTATAATAGCTGATTTTTTTTCATAAGGAGTAGAAAAAAACTTCATTTTTATTTTTCTTTAACAGCTAGAACGACTTTGATTGAATTTTTATTTGCAATGTCCATTAGGTAAACGATTTCTTTGATTGGAACCTTGCTGTCAGATCTTAAAATTATAACTCTTTTGTTTGATTTGGATAATTTTGTTATCAATTCATCTTTAATATTTTTCTTGCTAACAAACTGTCCGTCAATATAAAATCTATTTTTGCTATCTATTGAAACACTTATGTTTTCTCTATTTTCACTTTTACCTTTAGCTTGAGGTAATTTTACATCAATTGTATTTAAATTTTTAGCAAGAGTTGACGCTATCATAAAAAATATTAAAAGCAAAAAGACAACATCAGTCATTGAAGACATGTTGAAATTTGGTGTTATTTTATTTCTAGTCTTAAAATCCATTAACTTACTGGTTCATTAAGTAAATCCAAAAACTCTAAAGATGATGCTTGCATTTGATATACCACCTTGCTTATTTTTACGACCAAATGATTATAGCATATATATCCAACAATTCCTACTACAAGTCCTGCAACGGTAGTTGTCATGGCAGTATAAAGTCCATCAGATAAAAGTTTCATATCAATACTGCCTCCAGCATTTGAAATCTCAAATATGGAAATAATCATCCCAATTACAGTACCTAAAAAACCTATCATCGGTGAAGCTCCAGAAATAGTTGCCAAAACACTTATGTTTTTTTCTAGTTTGTAAATTTCTAAGCGCCCAGCGTTTTCAATAGCTGTATTAATATCTTCTAAAGGTCGACCTATTCTAGAAATACCTTTAGAAATTAATCTTGCAACCGGAATTTCTTCTTTTAAACATCTTGATTGGGCCTTTTCTATTTTTCCACTAGTAACAAATGTTTTTATTTCATTCATAAATGTTTTGTCTATCTTGACGGCAGCTTTTATTGTAAATAATCTCTCAAAATAAATGTATAATCCGATTAAAAGTAAAATAAATAATAAACCTATAATAATTTGGCCAGCTGTTCCACTACTTTGAATTAGCTCAATTAATGATATTGTTTTTTCAGTTTGTAAAACATTACTTTGTACCAATAAATTTTGATTAAAAATTAATATCATATTCATAGTTTTTATATGAACGAAAAAAAAATTGTTAAAGTATTTTATTAATAAATAAAATCTCTAATCAATATAAATGTAAAAGCTCCTGATAAAAATCCAATTAATGCTAACCAAGATATTTTTTTTAAATACCAAAAAAAGTCAATTTTCTCCATTCCCATAGCCACGACTCCGGCTGCTGATCCTATAATTAGCATACTACCACCAGTACCCGCAGAAAAAGCTATAAAATGCCATAAAGGATTGTTAATTTCTTGAGAAAACATACCCATAGACGCAGCTACAAGAGGTACATTATCTATAACAGCTGAAGCTGTACCTAAGAGTACAACAACAATATCAGTGTTTGGAAAAATTAAATTTAATGTATCAGCAAATGAAAACAATACACCTATAGATTCTAAAGCCCCTACAGATAAAAGAATACCTAAAAAAAACAAAATACTCGGTAATTCAATTTTAGATAAAGATTTGTGTACAGGACTATGATCAGCAGCGTCATCACTTTCATCATCCAATGAAGTAATATTTATTTTTGTTGAGCTTAAAATCTCAGCAAAAGAAGACACTAAAGCTAGAGAAAACATCATACCTACATAAGGAGGTAGGTGAGTTATGGTCTTGAAAACAGGCACAAAAATTATTGATGCTAGACCTAAATAGAGAATAGTTGATCCATTTTTATTCTCACTTTCCTGAATTTCGTCATGATCATAAGTTATATTTCCCTTAAAAGCAGGTAAAAAGGTTGCAACAGTTACAGGAACCAACAAACAAACAATTGAAGGAATTAGTAGATATGAAATTAACTTAATTGTTGTTACTTTTTTTCCAATCCACAACATGGTGGTCGTAACATCACCAATGGGTGACCAAGCACCTCCAGCGTTTGCTGCNATTATGATTAGTCCAGCAAACCAAATTCTGACATTTCTATCAGGAACTACTTTTTGTAAAATTGTAATTAAGACTATAGTTGCGGTCAAATTATCAATAATTGCTGAGAGAAAGAATGCAAGTATTGCAAAAATCCACAATAATTTTTTTTTAGACTTGGTTTTAATGAAGTTTTTGATTGTTAAAAATCCGTTGAAATAATCAATTATTTCAACAATTGTCATTGCNCCTAAAAGAAAAACTACAATTTCAGCGGTTTTACCTAAATGGTGAAGTAAAATTTCCTCTAAATGTGTTGGGACAAGTTTTTTTAAATTAGTNTCAACCTCAAAAACAGGTATGTGTGATAAAGCAANAATTGACCATAAAAAAGCCATCATCGCGAGTGCCGGAATTAATTTNTCTANTTTGAGNGTGTGTTCTAANGTTATNGCTAAATAGCCAATTATAAATACCGCTACAACAAGTGTTTCCATTNAAAANTATTTACCCTNATCAAATGGGTATAAGACTAAAGTATTAATTTAAAATCTAAATAAAGGCCAATCATGGTAAAAATATATTCCCTGTGGAATGATTTTTTTTTGCTCCAGTTACACTAGAATAGCAATTAACNTTATTTTGATNTCTTAATAGGCCTAAGAAGGCAAATATTATGGCCTCTTTAAAATTTATAACTTTTTTCTCTGGTATGCGGATAAGACATGATGTTCTATTTTTGATTTGCTCTATTAAAAATGAGTTAAAAGCACCTCCTCCAGTGACTAGAGCNTCTTTTCTACCACTTAACTCGTAAGAAATTTTTTTAGCAATAAAAATCGTGTATGTATACAAAATATCATTTATTGAGCATTTTTGATAGATTTCAAATACTGGAAGAATATTTTCTTTTACCCATTCAATTCCTAATGATTTAGGTGGTTTTAGCTTAAAAAAATTTAACTTGTTTAATTTTCTTTCAAGCTCTGGGATCAATTTACCCTTACTAGCCAGCTCTCCATCTTTGTCATAGGGTTTGTTAAGTTTATTTGCAAGTGAGTTTAAAATTAAATTAGCTGGACAAATATCATATGCAATAGTTTTTTTTTCATTTTTAAGAGTAATATTTGCAAAACCTCCCAAGTTTATAAAAGTATCTGATTGATGAAATAGTTTTATTTCTCCAACTGGTACAAGGGGGGCCCCTTGTCCGCCCATTTTAACATCTTTAGGTCTAAAATCACAAATAACTTTTTTGTTGATTAGTTTTGCAAGAATAGGTAAATTCCCAATTTGATAGGTTATTCCCGAGTTTGGTTGATGCAAAACAGTATGNCCATGTGAACTAATGAAATCAATTTCATGTTCATTGTTTTTTTTTAAAAATTTACTTATTTGTTTGGATAGATATATTGTATAAAATTGATCTAGAATTTTAATGTCATCGATATGAAGAGAACTTGAATGTTTGAGTTTTTCATAAATTTTTTTTGGATATGGATNTGTTGATGAAGAAATTAATTTAAAATACCATTTTGTTTCCTTAAAAAACTCAACTAAAACAAAATCCAAGCCATCTAACGAAGTACCCGACATGATTCCCACAACCTTATATTTGTCTTTCATTAAATACAAACTTTACTCAATATTATTAAATTTTCAATGATTGNATAAATTATTGAAATAATATTTAAAGAATTTGCATTTTATTTGCTTTATTTAAAAAGATNAATATATAATCTCCCCCAATTTTTGTAGAACCCTTTATATCCTTATTTTTAGTGTCCTTAAAAAAAACCACTAATAATGTTTCCAAAAAAACAAGGCTTGTATTCCCCTGAATTCGAACACGAAAATTGTGGAGCCGGTTTCATTTGCAATTTAAAGGGTGAAAAAACAAATTCTATAATTGGAAAAGCTTTAAATATATTAGTTAAACTTGAACACAGAGGCGCTGTAAGCGCTGATGGCAAAACTGGAGATGGTGCAGGAATTTTGATTGAAATTCCACATGAGTTTTTCTTAAAATCCACATCCTTTAAGTTGCCTGCATCAAATGATTACGCAGTTGGAATGGTTTTCCTTCCCCAGAAAAAAAANCAAAGAGAAATTTGTATAAATACTTTTGAAAAACAAATAGAAGAAAATGGTTTAAAAATTTTAGGGTGGAGAAAAGTACCAGTTAACAAAAAAGTCGTTGGAAAAATTGCTTCAAAAACAGAGCCTTACATAAGCCAAGTTTTCGTAGGTAAAGGTGAACAAAAAATCGATGATCTTGAGTTTAATATAAAACTATATTGTGCAAGAAAAAAATGTGAACACATAATATACAATTCTAAGTTTTCAGAGTCCAACTTTTTTTACTTTTCTTCTCTATCTAACAAGACAATAATATACAAAGGACTTTTAGTTCCTGAAGATATTGAGCTATATTATAATGACTTAAGAGACCCCAAACTTGTTACAAGATTAGCATTAGTTCATCAAAGATTTTCTACTAATACTTTTCCCACTTGGGACCTTGCACAACCATTTAGATATATGTGCCATAATGGTGAAATAAATACCATTAAAGGTAACATAAGTAGAATGGCCTCTAGAGAGGAACTATTGAAATCAAATTTGTTTGGCGATGATATAAGTAAGATTTTACCAGTTATTTTAAAAGGAAAATCTGACTCAGCATCTATGGATATGGTTGTAGAACTTCTTTTGCTTACAGGAAGATCGCTCCCTGAAGTTATGATGATGCTAGTACCTGAAGCATGGGAAAAACACACTGAAATGGATATAAGCAAAAAGTCTTTTTATAAATTTAATTCTTGTGTAATGGAACCCTGGGATGGTCCAGCTTCAATTCCATTTACTGATGGAAAATATATAGGTGCACTTTTGGACAGGAATGGTCTACGACCCTCAAGGTATACTGTGACAAAAGACGGTAATGTTGTTATGTCTTCAGAAGTAGGTGTACTAGATATAGAACCAGCAAATGTTGAAAAACATGGTAGATTAGAGCCAGGCCGAATGTTCTTGGTTAACATGAATGAAGGACGTATAGTAGAGGATGAAGAAATTAAATCATTAATTGTAAACCAAAAACCTTACAAAAAGTGGCTTGATAAGAATCTATTGCCTCTTTCCAACATTCCATATACAGGAAATCATCTTGCAGTTGAGTCGGAAAGTTTTGAAAAGAGACTTAAAATATTTGGATATACCCAAGAGGACTTAAGTACCATCATAAACCCAATGAGCTTAAATGCGAAAGAATCAATAGGTTCAATGGGTACCGATACTCCTTTAGCAGTATTTTCAGAAAAACCACAACTACTATATAACTATTTTAAGCAATTGTTTGCTCAGGTAACAAACCCTCCTTTGGATGGAATTAGAGAAGAAATTGTTACAGACATATCNTTAAGATTAGGTAATGATTTTAATATTTTTGAATTGTCTGAAATACATGCGAAAAAACTTTTNATTCAAAATCCAGTAATCTCTAATGAGGATCTTGATAAGATAAAACATNTAGAACACCGAGATTTTAAAGCTGTTTCTGTTCCTGTTTTATATGAGATTCATAAAGGTGTGAATGGTTTGGAAAAGTCTTTATTAAAAATAATTGAGGATATCGAAAGACAAATTGATTCCGGAGCTAATATTATTATTTTATCTGATAGAGGTGTATCAAATTATTTTGCACCTATACCAATGCTTTTAGCTTGTGCACACGTTCACAANACTTTTAAAAGGAAGTCCAAAAGGTCAAAATTTGATATTGTTATAGAATCCGCAGAACCCAGAGAACCNCATCATTTTGCNTGTCTTTTTGGNTATGGAGCTAGCGCNATAAANCCTTACATGGTTAANGAAATTATTGANGANCANGNAAATCAAAAANTTNTAAAGGGTCTTACCTACGAAAATGCTGTNAANAACTATAATAANGCANTAGCTAAAGGAATAATTAAGGTAATGAACAAAATTGGGATATCTACTCTTCACTCTTATCGAGGTGCTCAAATATTTGAAGCTTTGGGATTGAGTAATGAGTTTATTGAAAGATTTTTTTGTAACACTCCATCAAGAATTGAAGGAATTGGACTAAATGAACTTGAAAATGAAATTGAAAAAAGATTTAAAAAAGCCTTTGTCGATGACCAAAGCTTTGGATTAAATCTTGAAATAGGAGGGGAATACAGATGGAGGAGGGATGGTGAAGCACACATGCTAAATCCAAGTTCTATAGCCAAATTACAACAATCGGTTCGTCAAAAAAGTTGGGAAAGCTATAGTATTTACTCTAAAATGATAAATAACCAATCTGAAAAACTCATGACAATAAGAGGTCTTTTTGAATTTTCTGATTTGGATCCCATCCCCATTGAAGAGGTTGAGCCCTGGACAGAAATAGTAAAAAGATTCAAAACTGGCGCCATGTCCTTAGGTTCAATTTCAGCAGAAGCTCACGAAAATTTAGCTATCGCTATGAATAGGATTGGAGGCAAAAGCAATTCTGGCGAAGGGGGTGAAGACCCAAAAAGATATTTTCCGGACGAAAATGGTGACTTGAAAAAATCAGCTATTAAACAAGTGGCATCGGGAAGATTTGGTGTATCAAGCTTCTATTTATCGTCTGCCGATGAAATTCAAATAAAAATGGCCCAAGGAGCTAAGCCAGGAGAAGGTGGACAATTACCTGGCCCAAAAGTTAATCCTTATATAGCATCTGTTAGAAATTCTACACCCTATGTTGGTCTAATTTCTCCTCCTCCACATCATGATATATATTCTATTGAAGATTTAGCACAACTTATTTACGATCTAAAAAATGCTAACAGAAAGGCTAGGATAAATGTCAAACTTGTTTCTGAAGTAGGTGTTGGTACAATAGCTGCAGGAGTTGTGAAAGCAAAAGCAGATGTAATTCTTATATCAGGATACGACGGAGGTACTGGTGCTTCCCCATTGACGTCTTTAAAACACGCAGGTTTACCCTGGGAATTAGGAATTGCCGAAGCTCAACAAACTCTAGTTTTAAATGACCTTAGAAATAGAGTAGTTCTAGAATGTGATGGGCAAATGAAGACAGGTAGAGACGTAGCTGTTGCTTGTCTTTTNGGTGCTGAGGAGTTTGGATTCTCCACAGCGCCTTTGGTAGCATCTGGATGTATAATGATGAGAGCCTGTCATTTGAATACATGTCCTGTCGGCATTGCAACTCAAGATCCTGTTTTAAGGAAAAACTTTAAAGGTAAACCTGAACATGTTATTAACTTCATGTATTTTGTTGCTGAAGAATTAAGGGAAATAATGTCTAAACTTGGATTCAGAACAGTTAATGAAATGGTTGGACAATCCCAAAAAATAAATATGTCTGAAGCCATAAATCATTTCAAAGCTAAAGGAATTGACTTATCAAAAATTTTATACAAACCGAAAGTAAGTAAAAAAATTAAACTATTTAATACCGAAAAACAGGACCATGGCTTAAAAAAATCTTTGGATTTTAAAATTTTAAAATCTGCCAAACCAGCTATAAATAATAAACTTAAACAAGTTCTAAATTATTCTATCAAGAGTACTAATAGAACAGTAGGTGCTATAATATCAAATGAAATATCAAAAATTCATGGTTCTGAAGGACTCCCAAAAGATACTCTAACGGTCAATTTTACCGGAACTGCGGGCCAAAGTTTTGGTGCCTTCACTACTAAAGGAGTTAGTTTAATTGTTTCTGGAACCTGTAATGATTATTTTGGTAAAGGCCTTTCTGGAGGCAGATTAGTCGTTAAAGTTCCAGATAGAAATACATTAATAGCACACCAAAATATNATTATTGGAAATGTNGCACTTTATGGAGCAATNAATGGGGAAGTTTACATCAACGGNATAGCAGGTGANAGATTTTGTGTAAGAAATTCTGGNGCAACTGCTGTTGTAGAAGGAATAGGAGATCACGGATGTGAATATATGACAGGTGGAATTGCTGTCATTCTTGGTAAACACGGAAGAAATTTCGCTGCCGGAATGAGCGGTGGAATAGCTTATATTTATAATGAAGATGGAAATCTAAAAAAGGAAAAATTTAATTTAGAAATGATAGAGTTAGAAAANCTCCAAGAAAAGGATTTTATGTCCTTAAAGGAACTTCTAAANAATCATGTTAAATATACATCCAGTGATAAGGGTTCATTTTTATTAAAAGATTTTTCAAATCAAAAACATAAATTTGTAAAAGTTATGCCAACTGACTATAAAAAAGCTCTTATTATGCTTGAGAATGAAAAGGTTAAAGAGAAGGTTAAATAAAAATAAGAATGGGTAAGTTAAAAGGTTTTTTGGAGTTTGACAGAATTGACGAATCTCAGGTCAATCCATCTGAAAGGATTAAAAATTATAGTGAATTTACAATATCACCAAGTCCTGAAGAATTGAGTAAACAAGGTGGTAGGTGTATGGATTGTGGTGTTCCTTTCTGTCATAGTGGTTGTCCCCTTGGCAATCTGATTCCAGACTTTAATGATGCTGTTTATAAGAATGATTGGAAGAAAGCGTTAAACATTCTTCATAGCACCAATAACTTTCCTGAGTTCACTGGAAGACTATGCCCAGCTCCTTGTGAGCAAGCCTGTGTTTTAGGATTAGTAAGTCCCCCCGTTTCTATCGAAATGATTGAAAAATATATTGTTGAAAANGGTTTCAAAGAAGGTTGGATTAAACCGATAAAACCNACNCACAATACGGGCAAGAAAGTGGCTGTGATTGGGTCTGGACCTGCTGGTCTTGCGGCGGCTCAGCAATTGAATAGAGCTGGGCACAGAGTTATAGTTTTCGAAAAAGATAACAAAATTGGAGGCCTTTTAAGATATGGTATACCAGACTTTAAAATGGAAAAAAACATAATTGATAGGCGCTTAGAAATTTTAATTGCTGAGGGTATAGAATTCAATACCTCAATTGAGGTAGGTAAAGATATTTCAACAAAAGAATTAGAAAAAGAATTCGATGCAATAATCATGTGTATTGGAGCATCGGTGAAAAGGAACCTTCCAATACCAGGTAGTGATTTAAAAGGGGTAATTCAGGCAATGGATTTCCTTCCTAACAGCAATAAATTTGTAGACAAACAATTATCGTTAAAAAAAGAATTAAGTGCTAAAAACAAAGATGTAATTGTTATAGGTGGAGGAGATACTGGATCAGATTGCATTGGAACAAGTAATAGACAAGGGGCTAAAAGTGTTACTAATTTTGAGATTACCTCAAAACCCTCTGAAGAAAGAACCAACAAAAACCCTTGGCCATTTTGGCCATTTAAGCTTAAAACTTCATCTTCTCACGAAGAGGGTAGCCACAGAGAATGGTCAATTATGACGAAAGAATTTATAGGGGATGGCAATGGAAACCTATCTGGATTAAAAACTGTGGAAATAAAGTGGAACCATAAAAATGAAATTGAGGAAATCAAGGGGACTGAAAAAATCTGGCCTTGTCAGATGGTGCTTTTAGCTCTAGGATTTCTAGGTCCTGAAAAAAGTATTGCAGAAAAATTTGAATTAAAGCTTAATCCAAGAGGAAATATTCAAACAGATGAACATTATAAAAGTTCAAAAAATAAAATATTTGCTGCTGGTGATGCTAGAAGAGGACAATCTTTGATAGTCTGGGCAATTTCAGAAGGAAGGGATGTGGCCTTTGAAGTGGATAAGTTTTTAATGGGTAAATCATTTTTAACCAAGAAAAACAGCAAAGGAGATTTAATTTCTGCTTAATTATATTCTCACTTATTTATAGCATTGTCAACTAAATCAGCAAGATTTATTTGAGAATTATTCTGTATTGAATCATTTATTTTAATTAATTCAATCATATCATTTCCAAATCTAAAAAAAATACTTTGGCCGATTTTTAAATTTAAAAACAATCTAGTATTGGAATTAATTGTTGGATTTTTAACACCCGGAATGTAAACTTTAATATTTTGGATTGTTGTATTCACTAAAAAAAAACTCTTAGAGTTTTTGTTAAAATTGTTGCTTTTGGGTTTTGAGCCTTTTCTAATTTTATAGCTAATTTTTCCAGGAACTAGAAGCTCATTTTTTATCCTCATAAATTCAAATTTATCAATGAAAAATGAATTAAAAGAATCTTCTTTTAGTGTTTTAGTTCTAATTATAGAGTCATTTTCTTTAAGCACTTTTGAAAAAACTAAATTAAACTTTCCTCTATTCCAAATATCAATAATGAAACCTTTATAAGATGGGTAGTTAAGAACTAGTTCTTGTTTTGCTGGAATGTAAATGCTTGAAATATTCGTCTTTTTACTTTGTGAGAATACCATTAAACCACAAATAAAAAAAAGAGAAGTTCGTAATACTTTTTTAAACATTTAAAAAAAATTAAATTTAAAACAAAATAACAATTTATGTTAGTGGAAAAACTACCTATTAAAAAATTATTTGTGTTTTTAATTTTCATTTTACTTTTAATTGCAGTTTTTATTCTTAAAAATTCACCAACCAAGCTTGAAAAAAAAAATTATGAAGGTGTTTTTTTTAAAAGACCATTTCCTTTAATAATAATAAATCCTAAAAAAAATTTAAATAAACCCACAAGCTTTTTGATTTTAATTGAAAATGAAACTAATATAAATTCTTTTATTTCAAAACTCGAGTCAAAAATTGGTTCCATGGAAGGTAAGTTGATAAAAGTCTCTGGAAAATTATTGACTCTTAATGAAACTAGATTTATAGAAATTTCAGATGAATTAGAACAAATAGTTATTATAGATAACCCAAATACTTATCCTAGCGAACAGACCCTAGGAAAGAAAATCGATTTAATTGGTAATATTATTAATTTAAAATGCATTACAAAAAACGATTTTTCAAAAGAATGTTTTTACGAAAATGTTGACAAGGGATTGATACCTGCGCTAAGGATTTTTAGAAATAAAGAAAATATAGATTATCTACTAAAAATAAAAGATTCTGAAATAATAAACGATTATATAAAAAACAACTTCCAAAAAACGCAAAAAGTGTTTGGAGATTACTATTATCAAAATGGATTTAATGTTATAAATTTAGATTCAATTTCTGCTTTAAAATGAATATATACATATTAATCTTAGCATTAATGATTTCATCATGTTATAGTGAAAAGAATTCCCTAGCAGCAATTAAAAGTCAAATAAAAATTAATGATACTAAAGAGATAATTTCAATTTTGTCTTCAGACTCTTTAATGGGTAGAGACAACAAAAACAAAGGGTATTTTAAGGCTGCTGATTATGTTATAAAATACTTAAAGAAAAATAATATCAACCCTTTNTACGATGAATTCAAAGATATTTTTTATTCAGANAGCATTGAANCCTTCAATATAGTAGGAACAGTTGGTGAGTTTTTATATGAAAGAAAAACTATTTTAATTGGAGCTCATCTTGATCATATAGGAATAAGCGGAGTTGGAGCAGATTCAATATATAATGGTGCTAATGATAATGCTAGCGGGTGTGTGAGTGTATTACAAATAGGATCTTTTTTATCTCAATATAAATGGGATTACAATATTGTACTCGCCTTATTTGCTGAAGAAGAAAAAGGGTTAAGGGGATCTTATAATTTGGCAAAGAGAATGAAAAAAGAAAGTATCAACTTAAAATACGTGATTAATTTTGAGATGATTGGTAAAGAGATGCAAATAGGAGAAAATAAGGTTTATTTGACAGGATACGAAATGTCGAATTTAGCTCAGGAAATCAACAATGTTGTTCCAGGGTTTGCTACTTTTTTTTCTAAATCAAAAGAGTTTAATTTATTTCAAAGGTCAGATAATTATCCTTTTTATAAANTATTTAATATTCCTTCACAAACTCTATCATCTTTTGATTTTGAAAATTATAATTATTATCATCATGTTGATGACGAGGTNGATNATTTGAACATNAAAAATTTAAATGATATTATCACNTCATCAGCATTCTTTATTTCTAACTTTTTAAATAAAAAAACCAAAATAAATTTAATTACCAACTAGTTTTTTTCTCTTATCTGTGANGTNTAGGTGCTTTCAAAAATTTTGTCTGCATTTCCCGCTTCAAAACCATCCCGTCTATGTATGGATGTTATTTTGCTTTCAGGAAGGTTTTTAAACTGTAGAAGTGGTAACCGTTCTGCAAATTCNACATAACTACCAGGTATATTCTTAGAAATACCACAAGCAAAAGTGGCTGGTATAAGTTTAGAAACAGTACTAGATTGTCTTAACAGCCCATCTTTGCTCTCTTTAATTTTACCACCTGATGTATTTAACTTTATCCCTATTCTTTCCAAAAAAANGTTAAACTCTTCTAAATTGTTTTTTTTATTTAACATGTGGATACTCATTGTGTAATGATTTAAATAGTAGCGATTATAAATTACCCACGCCGCGTACTCACTTTCATTTAATAATTTTTTATAATCATTATATGTAGGTAANTCCCATAACGGTTTTTGAAAGAAACTAACTACTTCATTTAAGTTGTTAAAGTCTAATTCTTCAACAGGGTCTCGATTGACACTGGAAAGATATTTTTGAATTATTTTATAATTTGAACTTGATAGTTCTTCAATTCTTAACTCACTAATAAATACTCTAGGATATTTCTCATTTGGTGGNGAGTACCANAAGGCATTTAGCTTTTTATTCTCAAAATCAAAGAAATCCTTNTTTGAATAACCNAAATNAAGAAAAATTTTTTCTAGTGATTTTATACCNAGNTTTTTANATGCAAGAGTTCTNAATGCAATGTGATCATTTTGAATTTCATTCTCGTGATTAATTAAATTNTGGGTTATCATATTGGAAATAATTTTTTTTACATCTGCAACTCTTTCCAAATATGGATTCATTATACCCTTTAAAATAAAATCTAAACTTTCCATATAGAATAAAAATATAAAAAAACCCTTTAAAATAAATTAAAGGGTTTGAAGAAGGCAGCGACCTACTCTCCCACCAAAAAGGCAGTACCATCGGCGCTNGTGGACTTAACTTCTCTGTTCGGAATGGGAAGAGGTGAACCCCACNGCAATAGCCACCTAAAAGTTNTACANAAATTANTTTCTATCTAATTAATGNATNCATGANAAGAAATAAAAAAAATAAAACTAAAGAAAANGTCACTTTAGGCNTACGGGTAATTAGTATCACTNGGCTATGACATTACTGCCTTTACACCTGTGACCTATCAACGTANTAGTCTTCTACGACCCTTAAAAGAAATCTNATCTTGTGGTAGGTTTCGTGCTTATATGCTTTCAGCGCTTATCCTTTCCCGACGTAGCTACTCGGCAGTGCTCCTGGCGGAACAACCGATACACCAGCG
>PBVB01000063.1 GCA_002728075.1 Flavobacteriaceae bacterium | reverse complement strand
AAATAAAAAGCCTATCGGATTGATAGACTTATTTGATTTTGATCCTATAAATCACCGTGCAGGTATTGGTATAGTTATAATTAATTCTCATAGAAAAAAAGGTTATGCTTTAGAATCAGNTAAATTAATTGAAGATATTTCAAAAAATGATTTACAAATTCATCAATTATATGTNAACGTTGGNGTATATAATAAAAGTAGTTTAAATTTNTTTAAAAAGCTAGGGTATTTAGAGNTTGGAGTTAAGAAGGANTGGAATTATGTTAATGGTCAATATACNGATGAAGTATTATTTCAGAAAATTTTGAGCAATGAGNAATAAAANAAAGTTTGTCTTTTTAGCTTTTTTTTCAACATTTGCAATTCTTATTTTTTATTGGCTTTTTTTCTCAATCAATATTTCNGTTGAAAATAAAAGATTAGAATTTTATATTAAAAAAAACACCTCTTTCAGTGANTTTTTAGAAGACATAANCCCTTACCTTAANTCTAAAGTAAGTTTTAAGCTAGCATCCAAGTTNAAAAAATTTGATAAAAATATAAAACCTGGAAGATATGTAATTGAAAAATCAATGAATAACAATCAACTGATAAACAATTTAAGAGTTTACAATATTCCAATTAAACTTACTTTTAACAACTTAGAAAGGATTGAAAATTTAGCATCAGTTATATCAAAACAGTTAGAAGTAGACAGCTTAAATTTGATTAATCAACTACTAAATGAAGAATTTCTAAAGCAAAATGGTTTCAATACCAATAACGCCCTCTCAATGTACATTCCAAANTCATATGAGTTGTTTTGGAATACAAGTGCTGAAAATTTTCAAAAAAGAATGTANAAGGAATACATAAAATTTTGGAATAACAAAAGACTTTCTAGAGCTAGAGAAATCAACTTAACACCAATACAAGTAAGTGTNTTGGCTTCAATAGTTAATAAAGAGTCCTCAATTAAAGAAGAAAGACCAATTATTGCAGGAGTATATATCAATCGAATTAANAAAAAAATTAAATTACAAGCGGACCCTACTGTAATTTATTCAATAAAGGAAAAAGATAAAAATTTTGAAAAGATTATTAAAAGAGTTTTTTTTAGAGATCTAGATATTGATTCGAAATACAATACATATAGATATTTTGGTTTACCACCAGGTCCAATTTGTATGCCTGATATTTCNTCNATAGATGCAGTTTTAAATTACAGTAAACATAATTATTTATATTTTGTCGCAAATCCAAATAAACCAGGATATCATTCGTTTTCAAAAAATTTAANAGATCATAATAATCAAAGGAGAGTCTATTTAAATTGGTTAAGAAAAAAATAACANTGGGATATTATTATTTAGCATCTATCAAAAAAACNGTTGGTTTCTTATTTAAATTAACCTCNTCTTTTTTCCATTCNCNAATTGATAAGCTAATAATTTTTTCTTCTTTTGAGTCCAAGCATGAGGCTACTGAAAGTTGAGTATCCTGCGATAGAACTCTTTTTGTTAAATCTAAAAGTTGATTATTTCTGTAAGGCGTTTCAATAAAAATTTGAGTTTCATCATTTTTTTTAGATTTTTTCTCTAAAAATTTTAACTCTTTTATTCTCTCTTTTGAATTTATTGGTAGNTAACCATTAAAAGTAAATCTTTGCCCTTTCATTCCAGATGAGATTAATGCTAAAAGAATTGAAGATGGACCNACTAAAGGTTTGACATTAATTTTTAAAATATGCGCTGTGTTTATAATAGATGCACCAGGATCCGCTATTACAGGATTTCCCGAATCTGACATTAGCCCCATATTTTGCCCCTTTATTAAAGGGTTTAAATATTTTTCATTATTGATNACGTTTTTATTTTTTTTTATTTGAAAAAAAGTTAAATCATCTTGATTTTTTGTTGGTAAAATTTTTTTTATAAATCTTCTTGATTTTTTTTCACTTTCTACGATGAANTAATTNATTTCATCTATAATTCTTAGATTATATTTAGATATATGTTCTAAGCTATCATTACTTCCAATAAAACTTGGTATTATATAAAGTGTTGATTTTTTTATCTCCAATTATTTAGTACTCTTTTACAGCCCTGATAGATTTTATCATAAACTATCTCAAAACCTTTATCATCACCATAATAAGGATCCTCAATCTCAAATGGATCATTTAAAAGTTGAATTATGGAATTCGCTTTATGAAATGAGAAAAGTTCACTAACATCATGAAAGTTTTCTTTGTCCATTACAAAAATATAATCAAAATTATTAAAATCTTTTGTTCTAATCTGCCTTGCTTTTTGCATACTAATATCAATCCCATTTTTTTGTGCGATATTAATGCTTCTTTTATCAGGGGGGTAACCAGTATGATAATTTGCCACACCAGCAGAATCTACTTTAATTTTAAAATTTTTAGACATATTCTCAAAAATACCTTGAGCGAGTGGTGACCGGCAAATATTCCCTAAACAAACCATAAGAACATTTCCCGGTTTATGCATATCAAAGAGTTAATTTCTTATTTAAATCTTCAACATATTTTCTAAATTGCTTATCTGTANAAGATAAATTGTCTACCGTTTTACAAGCATGTAAAACAGTAGCATGGTCTCTTTTACCGATTTGACTCCCTATACTTGCCAAAGAGGCTTTAGTAAATTTTTTTGCAAAATACATAGCNAATTGTCTTGCTTGTACAATGTGTCTCTTCCTCGTTTTTGACTGAAGTGTTTCCACATCCATTTGGAAATATTCCGAGACAACTTTCTGTATGTAATCAATACTAACCTCTCTTTTTGTATTTCTAACAAATTTTTCTACAATCTCTTTTGCTAATTCAATTGTCACTTCAAGTTTGTTAAATGAAGATTGAGCTATTAGAGAAATAATTGCACCTTCTAATTCTCGAATATTACTTTTTATGTTTTTTGCGANGTAATCAACAATTTCATCTTCTATAACTACACCGTCTCTGTATAACTTATTTTTAAGAATTGAAAATCTCGTCTCATAATTTGGTTGTTGCAATTCAGCTGACAATCCCCATTTAAATCTTGATAGAAGTCTCTGTTCGATGTCTTGCATATCTACAGGGGCTTTGTCAGAAGTTATAATTACTTGCTTACCATTCTGATGAAGATGATTAAAAATGTGAAAAAAAACATCTTGTGTNCCNGATTTACCAGACAAAAANTGAACATCATCTATAATTAATATGTCAATAATTTGNTAAAAGTGTATGAAGTCGTTCCTTGTATTTTTTTTAACAGATTCTATATATTGCTGCGTNAACTTTTCAGCGGAAATGTAAAGAACAGTTTTATCAGGAAACTTTTCTTTGATTTTTACACCTATTGCNTGGGCNAAGTGAGTTTTTCCTAAACCAACATTTCCAAANATTAATAATGGATTGAATGAGGTGCCACCTGGCTTNTTTGCAACGGCAATTCCAGCAGATCTAGCCAATCTATTTGAATCACCTTCTAAAAAATTTTGAAANTTATAGTTTGGGTTTAATTGTGATTCTATGTTTAAATTCCTGATTCCAGGNATAACAAAAGGATTTTTTAATTGNCCATTTAAACTATTTAGAGGTGCATCTACTTGTTGGGATTGAAAATTTTCTTGTTGATTACTCGGAATACTCTCAGTAAACGGTTTTTTATTTCCATAAGTATTTTCCATTTTNATNACATAAACAAGACGAGCNGANTCNCCCAATTCTTTTGTCAAAGCNATTTTTAAAAGTTTTATGTAATGTTCTTCCANCCACTCATAAAAAAANTTACTTGGAACCTGNATACTTAAAGCATTGTCACTTAANTTTAGNGGTNTGATTGGTTCAAACCANGTNTTATANGCTTGTGGCTGAATGTTGTCTTTTATAAAAGATAGGCAATTATTCCATGAAGATTCAGCAGTTTTATGCATTTAAATGACTATATAACTTTCTTTTTAATAAGTTTTGGTTTTTTCAATTTAGATTAGTCAAATATGCTGAAAAAAAAAATAAAAAAAAACAAGTTTTGGTATTGATTTTAAATTATTTTTTTTAGAAATTATGGAACTGTCAATTTTTATAATTTTGAAATTTCAATTTGAAACATCATCTTTAAAAGTTAGGTATTCTGAAACAGATCAAATGGGATTTGTTCATCACAGTAATTATTTAAAATATTTTGAATTGGCAAGGCTTGATTGGCTTAGTAAACTTGGTATATCTTATAAAAAAATTGAAGAGAATGGTATTTTATTCCCNGTAATTTATTCAGAAATAAAATATCTATTTCCATTAAAATTTGATGATCTTTTTTTTGTTAAAGTTGGAATAGAAGAGTTACCTGCATCAAGATTAAAATTAAACTATGAGATTGAAACTTTTGAAAACAAAANNATTTGTTTTGGAAAAGTTCATCTTGCATTTATAAATTCAATAAACAATAAACCTGTAAAAGCACCCGATAAATTAATTTTTGTCTTCAAAAAAAATTATGAATTATAAACTTTAATCTTTTGTTCTTCGATATTTTTTTCCAGTATTGGAGCCCTAGTACCAGAGATTAACTTTTTGTTAGTTTTAAAGATTCTTATTTCATCAAAAACTTTTTGATCTATAAATTGTTGAATTGTAAAACTTCCCCCTTCAACTAGAATCGAAGAAATTTCTTTATTGTACAAAAATTTTAATGCTTTTTTTAAAAAAATATTTTTGTTACTATTTTTTTTAATTTTCAATTTTTTATTTGTTATGTGCAAAAAGTTTTTTGATTTAAAAAAGTCAGAATTTTCATCTGCACGGTTGTTTGGATCAAATATAATTTTGACAGGACTCCTGCCTTGAAAATATCGATTTGTAAGCTTCGGATTATCGTCTATCAAAGTTTGAACTCCAATAAGAATACATTCCTCTTCTCTTCTCCATTTGTGAACTAAAACCCTATCTTTTATTTTGGTTAAATAATTTACTTTGCCCTTATTTTTAATATTTTTTTTTGGGCTTATAAAACCATCTTTGGATTCTGCCCATTTTAAAATTATATATGGTCTTTTTTTTTCATGAAAGCAAAAAAATCTTTTGTTTAATTCCATAGCTTTTTCCATACAAACTCCTACTAAAACATTAATTCCATTTTTAATAAGCTCTTTTACACCTTTTCCGTTAACATTAATGTTTGGATCAAGACAACCAATAACAACGTTTTGAATCCCACTTTTAATGATTAGTTCTGTGCATGGGGGTGTTTTGCCTTTGTGACAACATGGTTCAAGATTTACGTAAAGGGTCGATTTTTTTAATTCTTTTTTTTCTTTGACTTTTTTGATTGCAATTACTTCAGCATGATCTTCGCCGGCCTTTTCGTGCCAACCTTCTGAAATTATTTTTTGACCCCTTACTATAACGCACCCAACAAGAGGATTTGGATAAGTGTATCCTTGACTTTTGAAAGCTAAATCAAAGCACCTTTGCATAAATTTTTTATGTTTTTTATGATTTTTCAATCCTTATATTTAGCTTTAAAACAAAGATAAATTATTAAAACATTTAATGTTTAAAATTAGACAAGTTTGTAAGAAAGATAATTTAAATCTTAGCAATGTAATACTTGATGTTTTAACAGAAATTGGAGTTCCAAAAAAAGGAACAGCCTATTCTGACCCTGAACTTGATTTTATGTTCGAAACTTATAATAAGAAAAGATCAATTTATTACGTAGTTGAGAATAATGGAAAAATTTGTGGTGGGGCTGGAATAGCACCTTTAAATCAAGCTGATTATGATATTTGTGAATTGCAGAAAATGTATTTTCTTCCTTCAATAAGAGGTATAGGATTAGGTAATGAAATGATTGAAAAATGTCTGGATTTCGCATTATATAATAAATTTAAATATTGCTATATTGAAACCTTACCATACATGAAAGCAGCTCAAAAACTTTATCTCAAAAAAGGATTTTGCTATATTGATGGTCCTATTGGAAATACTGGTCATACCTCATGCAACGTTTGGTTAATCAAGAAACTAAAATGAAAATAAGTGATTTTAACTCTAAGTTTCGTTCCGATTTAATTGAACTTTACACAGTAGATGAAGTTTCCTCGTTGTTTAAAATTGTTTTGGAAGAATTACTTTCTTTTGATATAACTAAATTTTATTTAAAACCAGATTACATATTGAATGAAACTGAATTAGATAAGGTTATTAATTTTACTAATGAATTAAAAAAGGGTAAACCTTTTCAGTATGTTATTGGTGAAACAAGATTTTACAATTATAAATTTTATGTTAACGACAGTGTTCTAATCCCTAGGATTGAAACAGAAGGTTTAGTGGATTGGGTTTTAAGGGAAAATAGGGATTCAAAAACAACCGTCATTGATTTTTGCTCTGGTAGTGGC
>PBVB01000062.1 GCA_002728075.1 Flavobacteriaceae bacterium | reverse complement strand
CCATATGCAAGCCCTTTCCAATGGCGTTTTAAAATTCCTGCTTCATACAAAGAGTTACTAGGGCCTACCCATGTTCCATTGTCTTGAAGACCACCATAAATGTTGTAAGGCTTTTTATTATCAATTTCCATCTGATAAAACTGAGATAATTCAATATTATTTATAATTTCCCAACTGTCCCCTCCATCGAATGACCTTTGAAACCCTCCATCGCTTCCGTTAAGAATATATTTTGAATTAGTAGGATCAATCCACAATGCCTGATGGTCACCATGTACTGTTTTAGCAATTTGCTCCCAAGTATTACCACTATCCTTAGATCGACTTAATCTACCTGAAATTGAAAAAAGTACATTTGGTTGATTAGGATCAACTCTTACATCACTGTAATAGAAAGGTCGGAAATTTATATTAGGATCATCATTTACCATTTTCCAATTCTCGCCTCTATCTTCTGATTTAAATGCTGTTCCACCTCCTTCAAATTCCGTCATTAAGTAAATAATGTTTGGTTCACTTTGGGCTATATGGACCCCTGGTCTGGCCATATCTTTTTTAGGAAGACCATTCATGATTTTTTTCCAAGTTTGCCCACCATCCATTGTTCTGTAAAGCGCTGTATTTTTACCTCCGTCATCAAATCTCCAAGGTTTTCTTCTAAATGTCCACATTCCAGCATACATAATCCTGGGATTATTTGTTTCCATTGCAATGTCAGCACAGCCTGTATTTTCGTCTATGTAGAGGATTTTTTCCCATGTCTTTCCTCCATCGATTGTTTTAAAGACCCCTCTTTCTTTGTTTGGACCCCATTCTTTACCAAGTGCGCATACACAAGCGATATTAGGATCTTTGGGATCTACAACTATTCTTTTTATTCTTTCGGTATTTTTTAATCCTAAATGCTTCCAAGACATACCCCCATCAATTGATTTATATACCCCCCAGCCGTAGCCTACACTATTTCTTGGATCACCCTCACCAGTACCAACCCAAAGAATATTTTTATCAGAAGGTGCAATTGTTAGTGCACCAATAGAATATGCTCTTTGATTTTCAAAAATAGGGTTAAAGCTTACCCCCCCATTTGTTGTTTTAAAAATACCCCCGTCGGCACCACTAACATAAAAAGTAGATGGATCACCAGGAACACCATCTATATCAGTTACCCTACCACCCATATTTGCAGGGCCAATTGCCCTCCAACTGAAGCTTTTAAGCATTTCTGACATTGACGTATTTGTTTGAGCATTTAAATTATTGATTTCAGGAACTAAAAGAGATAAAACTAAAGTCAAAAGAGTCATTTTTTTAGTCTTCATAGAGTGGTGTTTTTTAAAATTGGGATATATAAGTTATAAATTTTATAGCTATTTAAATAACAAAAAGCATAGTTTTATTTATTATTCACTAGTGGTCTAGACCAAAACCCAATTGACAAAATAAATAAAAGGGGAATTAAAAGTAAAGTCATGCCAACTTTTAAACCTGCGAAATCAGCAAGGATTCCAATAATTAGTGGGAAAACCGCACCTCCAATAATACCAGAAACTAATATTCCTGAAAAAGCTCCATGGTCTTTTGGCACAGAATTTAAAGCAAGAGAAATAATAATTGACCACATCGTTGATATAAAAAAACCAATCAATGGAAATGAAAATAAAGAGACTTTTAACGGACCAAAAAGTGACATTAAAAGAGAAATGATTGAAGCTGATGTAAAAAAAATCAATATTCTTCTACTATCAATTATTTTTAATAAAAAAAGTCCAGAAAAAGTCCCAAGTGTCATCAACCCCCAGAAGTATGAAATAATTTTAGCACCCATAATTTGAGGATCTAGTGAATAATAAATTTCAAGAAACTTTGAAATCCAATTTGCAATACCTTGCTCTAATCCTACATAGGAGAAAATTCCAAAAAAATAAAGTATCACAATAGGGTTTTTAATTAATACGATGTAATTATTTAGTTTTTCTTTATTTTCTTGTTTAGGATTTTCTTTATCTGGGAAATTTGTAAATATCAATATTACAGACATTAAAAAAGAGACTATAGAAAAAATCCAATAAAGAGACACCCATCGTAAGTTTGGGAATGTGATTTTTTTAAAAAATAAAATAATGTAGTTTGAAGAAAGATCATCAACTGATAATCTAGTTATTAAATAAGAGTAAATAAGTGGACTAATAAAAGAGGCAAGTCCAAAAAAAAGTTGACCCAAAACCGAATTGAATGCAAATTCTTTCTCTCCTCCAATAATCCTTAGTAATGGGTTTATTGATACTTGGAGCATAGCCATACCTGATCCAATAAGAAATAGCGATAGAAAATAAAACAAATAATTAGGGTTAATTGAAAAAATAAGTGCTCCCAAAAATGAAATAAAAAAAGCTATGACCATCACTTTTTTTTCACCTATATATTCAACTAAAAACCCAGAAGGAATTGACATAACACCATACGCTAAAAAAAAAGAGAAAGGGAGAAAGGCTGCCATTGACAAACTCAAATTAAATGCGTTAATTATGTCAGGCACAAGTGGTCCGATTATATTTGTTAAAAATGAAATAACAAAAAAAACAAATAAAATTATACCAACTAAAAAATTACTTCTCAAATGAAAATTATTATCAATCTTTTAAAACTACAAAATTAATATTGTTGTGTGCATACTCTTTGTTAAATATGGTAATAGAGAAATATAACAGATTTAGTTTTAATAAATACATTTGGAATTATCTTCTTTTATAAAATAGCTTTTATAGTTTTTCGCATTACTATCCATACATCCACATAAGTTAAGAAGGCGAATGTTTCTAAAATCAACTGGGTGGCTTTCTGCCTGCAAAGCAATGTATCCGGATTCTAAAATCTCACCTTCTTTGGAAATCCAATATTCTTTATTTTCTACTCCATTTGATGTCCAATCAATATCTCCCAGTTTACTATCAACGAATCCCCCTCCAATTTGTGGTTTATTGTATACCAAAACGGTATCATTCTCAATTAAATGAGTTATCGTTTCACCACCGTGAACAATTATCTCACCCTTTACCCATTGATCTCCATTGTAAGTTTTAGAATTTGAAAGTATACAATGATTGTAATTTATTTTCTCGTTCATAATTACTGCAGTACCAGGGGTGCATAAATTTCCTGTGGGCCTTTCGCCTTTTGAAAGTCCTCCTAATAACTGTACCTCTATTGATACAGGAAAAGATTGACCAAAATCATTACTTTCCGGAGATTGAGAATGAATCATGATCCCGCTATTTCTTTTCGCCCATCCAGCACCACCTTTAGTTTGATTTCCGGTAAATCTGTATTCAAACTTCAATTTGTAATACGAATAAGGTTTTTTGTAATATATCTGGGCATAATTATTATCAAAACTGTCATAGTTGTCATAAACTACTTTCAAGATACTATCTCTAATCTGAAAAGTATTTTTGTAGTTTACATTCAAATTTTGGTTTGCAAATTTAATTTTCCAATCTTTTAAATCTTTTCCATTAAAAATTATTTCCCAGTTTTCGATGTTTGAATCACTANTTTTATTGCAACNANAAACCAAGATNAAAAAACAACTGAATTTTATAAGTTTAAGCATATTTTGTAAGTGAATTGTAAATGTAAAGGATTTGATTAAAAACAAAAAAGTAAATTGAGCAATCGTCTTTAAAAATTTAATTATTTAGGACTTCTACAAGTTTTTTATTAGTAAATTAAGACCAAACTAAACNAATGAAAATAATTAAAAACCAAGCCATAATATTTCTTTTAGTCATATCAGCTAATTTNTATGGACAATCAGCAAAAATTNATTTATACCCTGAGGGGACAAAATGTACAAATGTTCTAAAACAAAAAATTGATTATGATGAATCGGGAAGAATTTACAGAAAAGTAGCAAATCCTCAAATTTGGTATTATCCTTCCCAAAAATTAAAAAGTGGCAAGGATAAAACAGCTGTTTTAATAATTCCAGGTGGTGGGTATGAAGCACTTTGGATTGACAAAGAAGGGGTAGATGTTGCAAAATGGTTGAACGGACTAGGAATCTCCGCTTTTGTGTTGAAGCACAGAATTCCGTATTGGGAAGGAAAAGAATGCAGAAGTGATGTGGCTCTTGCAGATGCTCAAAGAGCGATGCGTATTATTCGAAAAAATGCAAAAAAATGGGAAATCAATCCTAAAAAAATTGGGGTTTTGGGATTTTCTGCTGGAGGACATCTCGCTTCTTCACTTTCTACACACCACGATCAAGGAATTAAAAAATCTAATCTAGAAATAGAAAAAACAGGCTGCAGACCAGACTTTTCAATCTTGATATATCCTGTTGTAACAATGAAATATCCCAATGTTCACATGGGATCCAGAAAAAGTTTGATAAGCAAAATGCCTTCAAATGAAATGGTCGAATATTTTTCGAATGAAATGCAAGTTAAAGCTGATACACCACCTGCGATTTTGATTCACTCAGATGACGATTCAAGTGTATTAGTAGAGAATAGTGTAAATTATTATTTAGCCCTTAGAAAACATAAAATTCCAGCAGCACTTCATATATGGGAAGATGGAGGCCATGGCTATGGGCTAGCTAGAGATCAAGGTTCTGTAAAAGACTGGCCTTATATTTGCCAAAATTGGATGATTCAAAGAAAACTAATTAATTAAATTTTAATTTTTTCGTATCCATTTCTGGGTTCTTCCAAGAAGAGAAAACCCAATGTAGCCTCTGACCTTTAGGGTGTTGTCATCATCAAAAGTAATATAACAGCTGTAGGTTTTTCCTGATTTTGGATCAAGAATAGTTCCCTCTTCCCACGNTTTNCCGTTAAGCTTTAAACCTTCTACAATTACCATTCCTTCAATTGGAAGATTTTTATTTTCTCCTTTACAATTAACGCAAAGTTTGCCTTTATCTTCCTCTAGAAGCAAATTAATAATCTTTCCGTACAGTTTACCATTATTTTTGTANAGAAGGACTTCAGATTTTTTTTTACCTGTTTCATCATCCTGAGTTATCCAAACATCCTCAATTTCATTACTTTGGAATGAGTTTATTAAAATATATACAAAAAGGATTACTTTAAAAATCATAAACTAAGGGTTATAATATTTTAAATCTACGGAATATTAATTTATAGTCATTTATCATTTAAATCAGTTGGGTATTCTTAAATTATTTTTGAAATTCATATTCAATAACCTGCCCTTTAACTCCAATAGACCAATGTATTTGAACTATTTTCCAATTCCCATCAATTTTTTTAATTACACCACTATTTCGGATATCATCAATTTCATATTTGACTCCTGAACTTGATTCTGTGGTAGGAGTTCTATAACTAAAATTTAGAATTTGAGAATATGAAGCCATGTCGCTGTTATCGCTCACAACTATTTTTAAGTTTCTACTTATAAATTTTGGGTTTTCAATGACTTCAATTTGACCTAAAAGAGATGATTTAATTTTATCCCATCCAACTAAAAACTCTGATTCATCGGTTCCGATAATAATCGCATCTTTGGCAAATGTTTTTTTGGCAATATCGATACTTCCTACACTAAAGAAATTATATTGATTGGTAATAAAATCTCTGACTTCTTGCTCAGCTTTTTGTGAGATTTGTTTTTCATTTTCAGGATTCAAATTCACAGTCTCATTACAACTATTTAGTATTGAAAGAAACAATAAAAAAATAAAAAATCCTCTTTTCATTTCGTTGTAAATATAAAGCTTGAATTGAATTAAATAAAAATAAAAATAGATAAAAATTAAAATCAAAAAACCTGAAAATAAATAAGTGAAAGAGATTAATTTTCATACATTAATTGTATGAAAAGTTTATCCGGAATCGGTTTTTTAAATTAAATGAAGAAATTGAGTTTGAAGAGTATTTTTATTTTTTTGCTTGTGTTTAATAACGCAAGTATAAAATCGCAAATCAAAANGGAAAAAATCTATTTTGAAAGTGCAAATCCATTTTCACTAAGCCACATCATTAAAGAATTAAATANACTTGAGAAACAACAAGTTTTTGGTCGGTTGACTATACCATTAGATAGCATTGGGACTAACAAAAAATTTCCTTTAATTATNGGTGTTGCTGGAAGTAGAGGNTGGAAAAAACATCATTTGGAATACATAAATATGTATCAAAAAAATGGTTTTGCAACTTTTGAGCTTAACAGTTTTAAAAGCAGAGATATCAGTTCTACTGTNGGTTCTCAGGTCGAAGTGACAACAGCGGCNATTATTCTTGACGCATANCGTGCACTAGANAAACTTTCTANTCACCCTAANATNGATTCTGAAAGNGTTGGTATAACAGGCTGGAGCTTGGGTGGAGGTGTAACTCTTTTTTCAGGATGGGAACCGGTTAAAAATGCAATTACAATAAAACACAGATTTGCTGCTCATTTGGCATTTTATCCCCCATGTTTTATAAATCCAAAAGATCTATCTTTTACAGATGCCCCCATCCATATTTTAATTGGAGAATCTGACAATTGGACTCCTGCTGAGCCATGTAAAAATCTTGTTGAAAAGCTTTCCAAAAAAACAAATATTGAGTTGNCACTCTTCCCTAACGCTCATCATGGATTTGATAGTGAGGAACCTGTGCATAGAAATGAAAAAGGATATAGTTTTAAAGAATGTCTTTTTGATTTAACTGAAGATGGAGATATTTTAATGAATTANCTTAAAATTCCCATGTCAAATTCTATACTACAGAAAATTGGATTTTTGTTTTGNGTCAANAGAGGTGTTGATATAGGGGGNAATNTAGAAGCTCGCAAAAGTTCCTACCCNTTCGCCTTAGAATTNATGAAAAANCAACTGCAAAAGGATTAATTTAGTTAATTAATAAACAGAAAATAACAAAGTNTTTACTAGGTAAATATGATTCAGTATTTAAAACTATTTCTTGTAATCTTTTCTGGATTATCATTTTTAATATTTGGGTANTTGTGTTTTTTTTCTNNTTATTTTAAAAATGAATTNATTCGCTATGGTATACCAAANTTTAGAAAAACAACTGGTTTTTTTCAAAGTTTAGGAGGTGCATCTCTTNTTGTAGGAATATGTATAGATNAACTTGGAGTAATTGCTTCTCTTGGATTAACAATTTTAATGNTNTTGGGNGTTATTGTNAGACTTAGNATAAANGATGGNCTTNTNAAAACTATGCCNGCAATATTTTATGCANTNTTAAATGCTTTAATTTTTTATCTTTTTCTAANTGATTAAATATTGTTTTCTTAAATTTAATTATTAACCATAAATTAAATTNAAAATGAAAAANATNTTATTTCTTGGAGCTTTTTTANTAAGCTTCGTTACAAACGCTCANTACTTTGTTTACGGTTTTAACATCGTNCCAGNNGATGAAGTTGAACATTACATTCAAAATGAATCTGAACTTTNCAGTAAAGCTGCCATGAAGGCTTTTNAANCTGGAGCTATCAANGGNTGGGCNNTAATGCGNAGAGTTAATGGNGCTAAATCTGAACCTAATTTCTATTGGTATATTGGGGTAGATGATTTAAATAAATTAGAAAATGTAGGTAGTGAAATGGGTAAGGCAATTAATGAAGTAAAAAACGAGTCTGGTGTTCCTTCATTAATTAATAGGGCTTTAAAGAATCATAATTCCTATTCTAGATTTATTGCTTCTTATTATAGACCAGAGGTAATTACGAATAAAAACTCTGATGGATTTAAGTACTTTATGCACAACTATGCTCTTGTTCCTGACAGAAATGGGTGGTTAAATACTCAAATTGAACAGTATGGTCCATTTATAAAAAAGAATATGAATAATGGTAAAATAAAGCAAGAGATTTGGGCTCCCGCAACTAGATTAAACCCTGTTGGCAATGGATATAAATGGAACGTTCTTAGTGTTGATGGATATAATTCTTTAGACGCTGTTTTTAATAATGAAGGACAAAAATATCCTGATTGGAGTAGCGTTGACTTTGATGCAATTCAAAAAACAATGCCAGATGGATGGTACAAACAAGTCCTTTGGGAACGAGTTATGTGGCTTGATGAAAATGGAAATTTAAAACTTCAATAAAATAAAAAAACCCTCCTTTGTGGAGGGTTTTAAATTTATATAAAAACAATTTTAATAAGATTTTATATTTTTTACCATATAATCTCTTATGTTTTCTGTTTTACCCCTAGCTGCTAGTAGTTCAATAAACTTACTTTGTTTTTGAAGCTTGTCATAAAGCATCATGTGGTCATGATCATCTTTTCCTGAAACTCCTACCCAATGAGTTGCACCATTTGGATAATTTATATCATAAGTCCCGAAAGCGACCCATCTACCTTCAAATTCTTTTTTAAATGTATTAACAATTTTATCGTGAGCTGTTTTGAATTGATTAGGATCGTTAATTCTAATATCCCAAATATGTGTCCACTCGTATTCTTTGTTTGAAGCATCTTGTCTGCTTAAAACCCTGCCACAATAGGACTCTCCCCATTCTTCAACATAATTACCCATTTGATTCCACCACAGTGGTGCTTTCTCTTCAACATTGGTTCCTTTCCAAAGGTCTTCTCCCATTTCCCAATACCAAACAAGTCTGTGAGTCATTCCATCGTCACTACCTTTTCCGATTTGCTGAAAAGCAAACCCACCTTTATTTGGTTTCATTTCAGCACAACAAGTTTCGTACGCAGCTTCAATATCACTTTGAGAAAAATCCTTTGCTTTTATTTCCTGAACATTAAAAACAATAGTTTGAGCTGACAGATTTAAAGCAAATGCCACACTGGCAATTAACATATATATATATTTCATTTTAAATTTAATTTATGGTTAATAAAAACTAAGATACAAATATGTCTCAGATCTGTAAAAAGAATATATACTGATTATTTAGTAAGGAAATTGACTAATAATGTTTCCAGCAGGATAATATCTAGCAACAACGTATACTTTTCCTGATATGGATTTTGAATAAGCAATACCAACTTGAGTCGTTTCATTCCAAACCATTTGGGTATAATGACCTATTTTACTAAAGTTATTTTTTCTGTCTCCAATTTTTGCATACGTATAATCCTTTTTTTCGCCTAACCATGATATGGAAGCATCCTTAAGATAATTTGTATTTTCAAAAAAAAACTTCTCACCATTTTCTTGAAAAACAAAGTAAGCAGTCGAATATAAATTTTCTCCTTGATTTATTTCTTTTAGACTTCCACTATGTTTAAAAATATCTTTAGAAGCCAAATAGTCAGCATATTTTTTTGCATCTATTTCAAGATTTTCAGACCATACTAGAGGTTTTACACCAACTTCTTCTCTTGCATCATTGTGTACTTTTAAAGCACTAATCTTGTTTGAGTTTTGTCCATAAAGGATTTGTAAACAGAATAATATAATTCCAACACTTTTAAGCATACTACAAGTTCATTATGTAGTCATAAAACTTTTCGGTTACTTTAAACCAATAACCATTTTCTTCATGAATACTCCCATCTCCTTTTCCATTTTTTGAGTGGTATAATCGGATATGTTCTTTAAAAGCCTCAAAATCTACAACCCTATAGTCATTCCCATAATCATCTTTTAAAACTTTCATTTTTTTTTATTTAAATTGTAAGTTACTAAAATCACCAAAATCAGTTAAACTAAGTCTAATTGTTTATTTTTAAAAGTGCGAAATAAATTGTTTCAATTGCTTTTTATAGGAATTATTGTTGAGGTATTACTATTCGCCATTTTATTTTATGAAGTTGAAAGTTTAGGAGAAGTTTATCGTCTNTCAGCAAGATATACAGGGAGAATTTCATTTGGATTATATATTATTATGTTTTACTACTTCATAAAGGAAAAGTCTCAAAGCAGGCTTCTTCAGAATACATATTCCTGGGGAGTGGTTTTTTCAGTTTTGCATATTATTCATTTCATTTTCTTGTCTGGGTCTGTTTATATAAATAATTTACCTATAATTCCTTTTAAATTGGCAGGTGGATTTTTAGCATACTTAGCTATCATTATTTATCCATTTTATGTAAAAAAAATAAAACGATTAATATTTCACCTTTTTTACTTTTATTATGTCGGTATTGTGATGTTTATGACTTTTTTAGCAAGGATCCGCGGAGAATTTGAAGGGGCTCAAAAATCAATATTTCACTATTTTGGTATCCTAATAGTTTTTACTCTTTTCANATACTGTTTTATAACTTTTATTAATACAAAATTTAAAAAAACAAGGAGTTAGGGATGCCCTTATTATATATTAAAAGGAAAGGGGGTCAACTATTAAATCTTATAATCAAAGACATTAAAAGAAAAAACCCCTCATTAAATGAAGGGCTTTAAATGGTTGTCATCATAAGTGTAGCATAGCGGCTACGCTTGCTCCTCCTCTTGGGCTCGAACCAAGGACCCTCTGATTAACAGTCAGATGCTCTAACCAACTGAGCTAAGGAGGATTAAAAGTGGGACAAATATAATATTTTTTTTTGGGTCAATTTTTTTTTGATTGACACTTTGAAATGGTTTAGGCAGAAATTTTTAAAAGCCTATCTTTTAATTTTCCAAGTTTCATCTTTCTCCACCAAATTTTATTTTCATCTCCTTGTTTTTCAGCTCTGTGTATTTTTTTGTTAAGCTTATTTATTTTTTTCTTAAGATAGGTGGAATCGATTTTT
>PBVB01000061.1 GCA_002728075.1 Flavobacteriaceae bacterium | reverse complement strand
TTTAAATTTCTTAATCCTTAAGCTATAATTTCAGATAAATTTTTTTGATTTCATCCATTCATCATTATATATTTTTCCAAGATATCTGGAACCAGAATCGTGAAGTAAAACTACAATTATATCTTCAGGAGTAAAATTATCTTTCAATTGAATTAACCCCTTTATCGCAGCTCCACAAGAATTTCCAGCAAAAATACCTTCATCAAGGGCTAATTTACGGGTATAGATTGCTGCATCTTTGTCACTCACTTTTTCAAAAAAATCAATTAGCTGAAAGTCTACATTCTTTGGAATTATATCCTCACCAATACCTTCAGTTGAATAAGGATAAATCTCATTTTTATCAAAAATCCCTGTTTCGTGAAATTTCTTAAACACAGAACCGTATGTGTCAATGCCCCATATTTTAATTTTATTATTTTTTTCTTTTAAGAATTTTGCAACACCTGAAATAGTTCCTCCTGTACCAACTCCAACAACAAAGTGAGTTATTTTACCATCTGTTTGTTTCCATATTTCTGGTCCAGTTTTTTCATAATGAGCAAGTGTATTTGAGGGATTATTGTACTGATCTGCATACCATGCATTTGGGGTTTCTTTTGAAATTCTTTTAGCTGTTGAATAATATGACCTCGGATCTTCGGGGTCGACATCAGTTGGACATATTATAACCTTAGCTCCAACAGCTTTGAGAACATCTATTTTTTCTTTTGATTGTTTATCTGTCGTGACACAAATTAACTTGTAACCCTTTACTCGACAAGCNAGAGCCAAACCCATTCCAGTNTTACCAGANGTTCCCTCCACNACTGTTCCTCCTTGTTTTAACTTTCCNCTTGCTTCTGCGTCTTCAATCATTTTTAGAGCCATTCGGTCCTTAATAGAGTTTCCTGGATTATAACTCTCTATTTTTGCTAGCACAAGACCTGAAATTTCTTTAGTTATTGTATTGAGCTTTACCAGTGGTGTATTTCCGATTGTTCCCAAAATATTTTTATGATATTCCATGNNTGNTAATNTTAGTTTNAATNTAAAATTATTTTTTTNGACANTCCANAACTTATTTAATTTTTAAAACTTTAACAATTTCCATTCTAGAAATTAGTAGCATNGGAATCCAAAATGCAATAATCGAAAATATAATTATAAGAAAATTTACAAATAACACATTGGGTATTGAAATTTCAACCGGCACACTATTTACAAAATAATTTTCGGGATCCAACTNAATTAATTTAAANTGGTATTGAAAANAAATCANTATCAAACCTATTACATTTCCAATGATTAAGCCTTTGACAATAATATTTAATGTCACNAACAAAAAAATTTTCTGTATTTTTNTGTAAGAAGCTCCAAAAACTTTCATCATTCCGATCATTTTTGATTTTTCAATAACCAAAATTATTATCGCTATTGTNATGTTTAGTAAAGCAACAAAAANAACTACAATNAAAATAACAAGTATATTAAAATCAAACATTGAAATCCAATTAAAAATTCCACTGTGGAGTTCCTCTACAGATTGCACATCTATATTTGGTGGNAAGGAATTATATACTATTTCTTTATAGNTAGAAGTTTTAAATTGATTTTTTAAAATCAGCTCAATTCCTCCGACCTCATTACTTTTCCATCCATTTATTTTCTGTAGCACCTTAATATTTGTAAAAGAAAAATTTTCATCAAAATCTCCATAACCAGTATTATANACTCCAACAACCTTAAACGATCTCTTCTTCGGAAATTTTGATTTTGAAAAATCATAAAAAAAAGAATTTATCATAATCACCCACCTTCAAGCTTAATTTCTTTGAAGTTTGTGAAGAAATTATNATTTCAAGACTTTCACTCTTATTAANNTCTAAAAATCTACCATCGATTATGTAACTTTTAAAATTATCTAATGGAAAANAGNAGTCAAGACCTTTTAAAATTCCNCCATCGAATTTNTCTTGATTCTTAAATAGTACAGNTTTGTTTACATAGGTGTANANATGTTCAATTTTTTTTGAATCATACCATTTTTCTTTATTGATTTGTAATACATTGAGAGGTTTTACAGAGATGTACGAATTGTTGTTNTCATAAAANGATATNTTTAAATCNCCACTTAGGGTTGNTAATTTTTTTTTGATTTCACTTTGAAGTCCAAATCCAGTTGATATAGAAATTAAAATAATTGTAATTCCGAGAGCTATTGCTNTTATTGCAATTTTTATTATTCGTGTTGAAACATTATTTTCGTTAAAAAGCGCTTTACTAATTCTTTTAGAAATAAAAAGTTCAAAATTCAAATGAAGAAATTTTTAGTAATCATTAAGTTAATATTTTTATTACAAGTTTATGTTTTATTTTCAAATTTTCAAGAAGAAACAGAAGGTATAATTNTAGGTGCAGAATCAGTTGAAGAGTTTATTCCTTTTCTTGAGAATAAAAAGATTGGGCTAGTTTCAAATTCCTCAAGTATTATTAGATCTGGCAATAAACAGATTCACCTATTAGATACACTGCTTAAATTAAACCAAAAAATTAAAGCTGTTTTTGCTCCCGAACATGGATTTTTAAGTGACCAAGAAAATGGAGCTTTGATAGAAAATGATTTTGATTTTAAACGTAATGTAAATATTTATTCACTTTATGGAAAAAATAAAAAACCAAGTCCTAATCAGTTAAAAGATATTGATATTATGTTATTTGACCTCCAAGATGTTGGAGCTAGATTTTATACTTATCTATCAACACTTTACTTTATAATTGAGGCTTGTGCCGAAAATAAAATACCACTAATCATTCTTGATAGACCAAATCCAAATGGACATTATATTGATGGTCCACTTCTTGAAAAAAAGTTTTTAAGTTTTGTTGGTATTCTTGAAATTCCGATTGTTCATGCAATGACTTTTGGAGAAATTGCAAAAATGATTAATGGAGAAAATATGGTTAATTCAAAATGCGAAATAAAAGTAATTAAGATAAAAAATTATAACCATAACTTGGAATACAATTTACCTTTACCTCCTTCTCCAAACCTTCCAAATAAAACATCAATAAACTTATATCCCAGTTTATGTCTATTTGAGCAAACTCCTGTAAGTATTGGAAGGGGTACAAATTTACAATTTCAAATATTTGGAAATCCAAAATTTAAATCAAATTTTTCTTTTGTTCCTGAACCTAATTTAGGCTCTCGAAACCCAAAACACAGAGGTAACGTATGTTTCGGTAAAGATTTAAGAATGACAGAAAGACTATCGAAAATTGAAATTAAGTGGTTAATAGAAGCTTACAATAATTATCCAGAAAAGGATAAGTTTTTCAGTGCAGGGTTTTCTCTGCTCGCAGGAACAGAAAGTCTCGAGCAACAAATAAAAAATAACTGGTCTGAAAAAGAAATAAGAAAAAGTTGGGCAAGTGGTTTGAAAAAGTTTAAAAAAATGAGAAAAAGATATTTAATCTACCCTTAGCACTCTATTTTATTCCAAGGTATTTATGTATTTGAAGAGAAAGTCTCCAATTAGGATTCTCTAATATGAATTTATTTATTAAAGGCATAACAATTTCTTTTTTACTCCATTCAGGCTGTAAAAAAAGATTACAGTTTTTTTCTACTTTTTTTGCATTTTCCTCAGCAAATAATAAATCATGTTTATTATAAATTATAACTTTTAACTCGTTAGCTTTTTTATAAATCCCTGAAATAGGTAACTTGTTTTTTTTGGGTGACAAACAAATCCAGTCCCAATTCCCAGAAATTTCATAAGCACCAGATGTTTCAAGATGAATTTTTTTATTTAGTTTTTTAAGCGAACTGGTTAATGGCGACATATTCCAAATCAACGGTTCTCCACCAGAAATTACAATTATATCTACCGAGGAATTAACTGTTTCTAAAATATTTTCAATCTTGACTAATGGGTATAAATCAGAGTTCCAACTTTCCTTTATATCGCACCAATGACAACCAATATCACATCCACCAATCCTCAAAAAATGTGCTGATCTACCGCTATGAAAACCCTCACCTTGAATTGTNGTAAAAGTATCCATGAGTGGTAAAATTTCACCATTTTTAANTTTAATNTTTTCATGATTTTGATTCATACATCAAATATAACTTCTTCGATAAAANAANGTAAATTTGAACAATAAATAATATANTTATGAATTTAAGGCCATTCCATTTAGCAATCCCTGTTANGGATTTAAACGAATCGGTAGACTTTTATGAAAAAGTTCTTGGTTGTAAAAGAGGAAGAAAAGATAAACAATGGGTTGATTACAATTTATTCGGACATCAATTGGTTTTGCATGAAGATAAAAATTTAATAAATAGGGAGCATTTTAATGAGGTTGATGGGAAATCTGTTCCAATCCCACACTTTGGAGTTGTATTAGAATGGGGTGAGTTTAAAAGTTTTAGCGATGAACTGATACGACAAAAAATTGATTTTCAAATAGCTCCATACTTACGATTTAAAGGTGAACCTGGCGAACAACTTACAATGTTTTTTTATGATCCTTCAGGTAATGCACTTGAATTCAAGAGTTTTAAAAACCCTGAGCAACTTTTCGCGGTTTAATTGAAATGAGAGAAAAAGCCAATTCTTTTTTCGGTACTGTTTTTGCTGATTCAGTTAGAAAAAAAGTTGAAAACTTAATCTTAATCCTAGCTGGTTTTGGTTTTATAATTCATCTTTTATTAATCTTTTTAAAGGAATTAGATTTAATTACAGTAACAAAACTAAATCAAGAACTTCTTAATGATCCCATATCCGCAATCTATACTCCTTTTTCATTAATTCTTGTGTACGAAGTATATCTTTTACTTTTTTATCTTCCAAGATCTTTTACTTCTTGTATATCAAAACAATTTGAAATAATTTCACTAATAGTAATTAGAAAAATTTTCAAAGATATTCCATTGATGGATTTAAATGATAATTCGATTTTTAGTAAACATAACATTGAACTTGTTGTCGATTTATTGGGTTTTTTAATTTTATTCTTTTTAATCTATCTCTTTAACAAAGACACAAAAAAATTACCAAAAAAAAATATAACTGACCCTTCACTAATTCGTTTTATATCTTCAAAAAAAATAGTTAGTTTATCATTATTAGTTGTAATGAGTTTCATGGCCTTAAACACATTGTTTGAATGGGTTTTCAATATTTATTCTAACCAGACAATTACTCAAATTGACAGTCTGTTTTTTAATAAATTTTTTACACTTTTAATTTTGGCTGATGTAATCATACTTTTAATCTCATTTAGGTATACAGAAGAATACAGTAAATTAATAAGGAACACAGGGTTTATAATCTCCACAATATTGATTAGACTATCGTTTTCCTCCTCAGGGTATCTGACCATGATTTTGATTCTAACAGGAGTTAGTTTTGCTTATTTAATACTCAAAATTTACAACTCCATCGAGAACCCTAAGACAAATTTGAAAGCCTAGCTTCTAAAGTATTTTGTAAAAGCATAGCAATTGTCATTGGGCCTACTCCACCTGGTACTGGAGTTAAATACTTAACTTTTTTCGATACACTATTAAAATCTACATCTCCTTTTATTGTATAACCTTTCGTGTTAAACTTGTCCTCTACTCTTGTTATACCTACATCAATTATAGTTGAATTTTTTTTTATCATATCAGACTTCAAAAACTCGGGTATACCTAGTGCCATGATAATAATATCAGCTTTTAGAGTAAGGTCGGTTAAATTTTTAGTTTTACTATGTGCTAAAGTAACCGTTGCATTTCCATATTTTCCTCTAAGACTCATCAAAATACTCATAGGTCTGCCAACAATATTACTTCTTCCTACAACAAGACAATTTTTACCTTCGGTTTGAATTTCATATTTTTCAATTAATTTCATTATCCCGTTCGGCGTAGCAGGTATAAAACTTTTTAAACCAAGAGTCATTCTTCCAAAATTCGTTGGGTGAAAACCATCGACATCTTTATTTGGATCAATAGATAGCAAAACTTTTTGTTCGTTTATATGCTTAGGAAGAGGTAGTTGAACTATAAATCCGTCAATTTCGCTGTCTAAATTCAGCTCTTTTATTTTTTTTATTAAATCAATTTCAGAAATATCTGATTTATAACGAAAGAGAGAAGATTTGAATCCAACTTGATTACAAGAACGAATTTTACTACCTATATATGTTAAACTTGCACCATCATCACCTACTAAAATAGCAGCTAAATGAGGTGGTCTTTCCTTCTTGAGTATNAGATTNTCAACAGAAACTCTTATTTCACTTTTTATTTCTTCCGAAATTTTTTTGCCATCTANNTGAATCATACTACTTNCCAAAATTTTGCATCATNTTCAACATNTTTTTTGCCTTNCCACCTTGCATAATTTTCATCATTTTACTCATTTGAAAAAATTGCTTGATCATTTTATTAACTTCACNTATGTCCTGACCNGAGCCTAAAGCAATTCTTGATTTTCTACTTTGGTTCATTAAGTTCGGATTCTTTCTTTCCTCTAAGGTCATTGACTTAATCATAGCTTCAATATGTCTGAAAGAATCATTATCGATATCTATGTCTTTAATTTTACTGCTCATACCAGGAATCATTCCCATCAAATCTTTAACATTGCCCATTTTTTTTATTTGTTCTATTTGAGTCAAAAAATCATCAAATCCAAATTGGTTTTTAGCTATTTTTTTGCTGATTTTTCTAGCTTGTTCCTCATCGAACTGTTGTTGTGCACGCTCTACTAAAGAAACCACATCACCCATACCTAAAATTCGATCGGCCATTCTTTCAGGGTAAAAAATATCTAAGGCATCCATTTTTTCTCCTGTACCAATAAATTTTATAGGTTTATCGACAACAGTTCTAATTGACAAAGCAGCTCCTCCTCTTGTATCTCCATCTAGTTTGGTTAAAACAACTCCGTCAAAGTTTAAAATATCATTAAATGCCTTCGCAGTGTTTACGGCATCTTGACCGGTCATAGAATCAACGACAAAAAGAGTTTCATCTGGTTTGACTTTTGAATGAATTTTCGATATTTCATCCATCATTTCATTATCAATTGCTAACCTTCCAGCAGTATCAATTAATATAACATCACAATTTTCTTTTTTTGCTTTTTTAATTCCACCAAGTGCAATTTTTACAGGATCCTTTTCATCTCTATCACTAAATACAGGAACCTTTAAATCTTCTGACAAAACCTCAAGTTGGTCGATTGCAGCAGGTCTATGTATGTCGCAAGCAATTAAATAAGGTTTTTTATGCTTTTTGTTTTTTAGAAAATGAGCTAGTTTTCCAGTTAGAGTTGTTTTTCCTGAACCTTGAAGCCCAGACATCAAAATAATTGAGGGTTTGTTTGTTAAATTTAGTCCAATAGCCTTTTTACCCATGAGCTCAGTGAGTTCGTCTTTGACAATCTTTGTCATCAACTGCCCTGGGTTTATACTATTTATCACATCTCTTCCAAGGGCTTTCTCTTTTACTTTATTTGTAAATTGTTTTGCAATTTTGAAATTAACATCTGCATCTAATAGTGCTCTTCTAATTTCTTTTATTGTCTCTGCAACATTTATTTCTGAAATTTTACCTTGTCCCTTTAGAACTTTGAAGGCTCTTTCTAACTTTGAACTTAAATTATCAAACATTTAAAAATTTTGGTTTATTAAATTTATAAATATTCATTTAATTATTTTTTAATTTTTGTTTCAGGTTTGTAAATTTTAAGCCAACCCATAACAATTGTATGAGGGAAAGTTATAGCTGCTAAAAAGGAAAAAAATAGAGGTAAAAATGTTTCAGGTTTTGTATGAAAATAAAAATAAAAACCAAAAAGACCTAGTATAGACATAATCCAATATGGCAGAGATGACAAAAAATATTTCATTTTTCTAGTATTGTCTTTTTGATATAAAAAATTCAACTGATCCAAAATCGAGGGAATACTGTGCCAAAAAACAAAATAAACCGAAAAAGAGAGTAATAATGACGCTCTTGAAAAGAAAAAACCTAAAAAAATGATAAGAATAGTTTCAATCCACAAAAATTTTCTCAGATTTTTATAATATAATGAAATGACAAAAAAAATAGTGAAAGCTACATAAAAATAGAGTTCTGTTGCCTTCTTAGAAATAAACAACTCAGAAATTTCATAAATAATTACATGTGTGTCTAGCCACTGAAGAGAAAATAGAAGTCCTAAAATTATTGAACCGTAAGAAGTGTATAGAATAATTTTAACAAATATATTTTTAGAATCTATTTGATAGGAACCCAAATGTTGCTCACCAAAATGAAAAGAACTAAATAAAACAAAGAAAATAAGTCCAAAATCAGGAACATAAAAAAAAATTAAGATTCCTAAAATAACGATAAAAACATAGAGTAGGATTGAATTAATAAAGAAATTAACACTATAATTAAGTGTTTTTTTTTGAATTAATTGAATATCATTAGCGCCGTGAATCAAACCGAAGGTGAAAATTAGAATAAAAGATACAATAGACTGATTTTCAGTATTTAAAAAAATATTTAATGCTAAAAAAATAAGTGTTGAAAAAAAATGAAGTCTATATTTTAGTAAGATTGCTAACAAGAAATTTATTTTAAAACCAAAAATTTATTGATAAAAATTATGAGTAAGTTTAAATTTTTCTAAATTTACCTAAACAAAAACAAATAATTAATTCTAATATGGAAAAATTTTTAAGTTTATTTGCTATGGTCCCTGCAGTGGATAATAGCGATTACGTAGGGTTCACATTTTTTGTAGGTTGTATGGCAATGATGGCTGCATCAGCGTTTTTCTTCCTATCAATGAATTCTCACGATAACAAATGGAGAACATCAATTCTAGTTTCTGGATTGATAACTTTTATAGCAGCTGTGCATTATTGGTATATGCGTGAATACTGGATTACAAACCAAACTTCACCTACTTTCTTCCGATATGTTGATTGGATTCTTACTGTTCCTCTAATGTGCGTGGAATTTTATTTAATTCTAAAAGCAGCTGGAGCAACTACCAAATTAATGTGGAGGATGATTATGTTGTCAGTCGTTATGTTAGTTACTGGATATTTAGGAGAAGCTGTATATACTACTGGTGTAGGACCTGCTGCTTGGGGATTAATCTCAGGTATAGCTTATTTTGTAATAGTTTATGATATATGGATGGGAGAAGCTAAAAAGTTAGCTACATCAGCTGGTGGAGCTACTCTATCCGCTCATAATATGTTATGTAAATTCGTATTAATTGGATGGGCTATTTATCCAATTGGTTACATGGCCGGTACTGAAGGTTGGTACAGTGGCATTTTTGGAGGTCTTGAAATGGATGTTATTTATAATGTAGGAGACGCAATCAACAAGATTGGCTTCGGTTTAGTTGTTTATAACTTAGCAGTTCAATCCAAATAACTAATTAATATATTTTATAAAAAACCGCCAAATTGGCGGTTTTTTTTTACATACTGTGAGGTAAACTTATACCCAATAAACTACAAGAATTTTTTAAATTCCTAGCTACATTTTTTAATAGCATTAACCTAAAATTTTTAGAAATAACACTTTCTGCACCTAAAATTGAAACATTTTGATAAAAGGAATTAAATTTTTTTACGAGTTCGTAAATATAATTTGAAATT
>PBVB01000060.1 GCA_002728075.1 Flavobacteriaceae bacterium | reverse complement strand
GTGTACTGAGTATGTTGCAAGAGAGAACGGCAATATTTTTGAAAATATGCTACCGCTTTTTAAAGAAAACAGGATAGGAGCATATAATTGGGGTTTTGTATCTGGGAAAACAAATACAATTTACCCCTGGAAAAGTTGGGATTCAACTTACACAGGACCACCTAAAAAATGGCACCATGATATATTTTACCCGAATGGAGAGCCATATTCACAAGAGGAGGTTGAGCTAATTAAAAATTTGACTGAGTCAACAAATCTAAAGAATTAAAATGAAAAAAATTTTATTTATAATATTATCCATAAGTTTTGCAAAGTCCCAAATTCCTTTGCCAGAACACCCTAGACCCGATTTTAAAAGGCCTCAATGGATTAATTTGAATGGTGCATGGGAATTTAAATTCGATTTAAATGATATAGGCATTTCAAATAAATGGTATAATTCCAAAACTGATTTTGAAAAGGAAATTAATGTCCCTTTTCCTTGGGGTTCTAAACTTTCAAATTTAAATGACGAGGCAGATATCGGTTGGTATAAGAAAAACATAACTGTACCGGAGAATTGGAAATCGAAAAAAACATATCTAACAATTGGCGCCTCTGACTGGGAAACAAGTATTTGGCTTGATGGTCAATTTATTGGTAGTCATCAAGGTGGATATGTACCATTCTCATTCGATTTAACTTCTTTTTTAAAGTATGGAAAAGCCCAAAATTTAGTTATAAGAGTAGATGACGACGCTGGAGATCCAAGAAAATTTAAACGTGGATACGCATTATATGGAAAACAGGGTTACGGAAACGCAAGAGGTATATGGCAAACTGTTTACCTAGAAGCTAGAGGTAATAATTTTATTGATGCTGTTCATTTCACACCTGATATTGATAATAAGAAAGTTAATGTTAAAGCTTATCTCGATAAATACGCAAATAAGGAGTTGTCTTTAAATATTAAAATTAAAACTAAAAACGGGTCTATTGAAAAGAACACAACTTTCAAACCTGGCCAAGCAAAAAGGAGTTTTGATATTGACATTCCTGAAATGAGATTATGGACCCTAGATGACCCTTATTTGTATGAAGTTGAAATTAAGCTTGATAACGATTTTGTAGAATCTTATTTTGGAATGCGTAAAATTTCTACAATGAATTTACCAGGCACAGAACATCCATATGTTGCTTTAAACAATAAACCTATATATCTTCAATTAGCTTTAGATCAATCATATCATCCTGATGGATACTATACCTTCCCCACTGATAAGTTTATGAAGGAAGAAATTCTCAGAAGTAAATCAATTGGATTAAACGGAATAAGAGTACACATAAAGCTAGAAGTTCCAAGAAAATTATATTGGGCAGACAAATTGGGAATTTTAGTAGTTGAAGATCTTCCAAACTCGTGGGGGGAACCAGATAAATTTATGAGGAAGGAATCTGAGTATACATTAGAAGAAATGATTAAAAGAGATTATAACCATCCCTCAATATTTTCTTGGGTTATTTTCAACGAACAATGGGGTTTACAAACAAAAGATGAAAATAATAATGAAAAAATTCTTCCTGAGACCTACAAGTGGGTGACATCTATGTATTATAAAGCAAAAAGTTTAGACGGATCAAGATTGATTGAAGACAATTCCCTGTGTTGCGGAGGTTTACACACTGCTACAGATTTAAACTCGTGGCATGCCTATTTACCAGGATATGACTGGGATGATTTTTTAAAAGATCAAGTGCAAAGAAACTTTAAAGGAGGAANTCANTTATATTACGATGGATTCAAACAAGAAAATCAGCCTTTTTTAAACTCAGAATGTGGAAATGTTTGGGGATATAGCGGAAGCACTGGAGATGTTGATTGGAGTTATGACTACCATAGAATGATGAATAGTTTTAGGAAATTTCCTGAAGTGGCNGGTTGGCTATANACCGAGCACCATGATGTAATAAATGAATGGAATGGATACTGGAAATATGACAGAAGTGAGAAAGAGACAGGNTTAAATAATATATTTAAAGGTATGANGTTAAATGACTTNCATTCAAGNGTTTACATATCTAATCAAGGTGACATAACTCAGACAGTNAAGGGTAATGAAAATATAGAAATACCAATCTATTTGTCTTCAATGACTGATAANGATTATGGTGACGAACTATACTTACATTATNAAATTTCCCACTTAGACTACGTTGGAATTGAAAAGGAAATTAATAAAGGAGTAGTTAAGATTGATTATTTTCCTTGGATGAATCAACCTGTCTCTCCTTTGAAAATAAAAACCTCTAAATACTCTGGTTTATCAAAGATTAATTTTACACTAAAAGACAAAAAGGGTAAAATTATTCATAGAAACTTTATGCATTTAGTTGTAAAATCTCAATATAAATTACCGAAGACCTTCGTCTCCTCAATTCCTGCCAATGAATACTCGTCATCTAAGTGGAGTAAAAGAAATTGGGAGGTTTTAGATGGTTTGAAAGTAAACGGAACTGGAGAAGGTTTTTTTGAATTTAAAATCCCACTTCCGTCGAATTTAGACTTGACAGGAATAAAAGAGGCTTACTTTGTAATTGAGGCTTCTTCTAAACAGCTTTACGATAAGGATAAGGTTAAGGATTATAGTGATGCGGGAATCGATTATATGAGAGGATCTAAAATTAGTCCTCATAAAAATCCAAATTCTTATCCAATGACCGACGAAATAATATTTTCCTCCGAAATTAATGTATCGGTAAATGACAAAAATAAAATGAACACAGTTTTAACTGATGATCCTGCTGATCACAGAGGAGTACTTTCTTGGCACAATCAAATAAGACCTCCGGGCAAGGTTACAGACAAGGATTACTGGGAAAAANAACGAATGTTGAATGAAGCAGGATCTTATGGATATTTGNTAAAAGTTCCAATATCTAATGAAGAATTAACTGAATCTAAACAAAATGGATTNATAAAAATTCTTTTTGAAACAACNGGAGAAGGAGGCATNGCCATNTATGGTAAAGATTTNGGCAGGTATCCGTTTGATCCCTCTNTAGTNATAATTAAANAAAATTAAAANTGAAAAGGAGAAGGTTTATTAANCGAACTACCATTGCGGGACTCTCATTAGGAGGATTTTCNTTTGTTAATTCNTGTGANACNGAGANAAAAAAAAATANTCAAACATATATGGGNGGCTTTAAAGCCNAACCAATATCTCAANTAAANGCTGNATTTGTNGGTGTTGGAGATAGAGGTAGAATCCATGCAAGAAATTTTAAAAGCTTCAAGGGAACNGAAATTGTTGGAATTTGTGACTTATATGAAANTCGNGTTNAGGAAACCATANGCTCTTTNAANANAGAAAAATCTATNAAGGGGTATTGGGGNAAAGACAANTNATGGATAAANATGATTGAGGAAACTAAACCTGATGTTGTTTTTATTTCAACTAATTGGGATAATCANGCTNNAATGGCTATAAAGTCNATGGANCTAGGNTCCCATGCNTTNGTAGAGGTTCCGCTNGCAAANACAATTGAAGANCTTTGGNGAATTGTTAANNCCTCTGAGAAAANNCGTAAACATTGNATGATGNTNGAAAACGTAAANTATGGNAGAGAAGAGNTNATGTTTTTAAATATATGTAGGAAAGGATTAATTGGAGAACTAATCCACGGAGAAGCTTCTTATATTCACGACTTAAGAGGTCAAATGTTTCAAAAGGATNAAACTTCTTTNGATGGTCACCCTGGAACAGGGTCTTGGAGAACAAGACAATATGCAAAAAATATCGGAAANTTATACCCAACCCATGGACTTGGTCCNGTNGCCCAATATATGAGTCTNGCNAGAAANGAAGACAACTTTAAGAAGATAGTTTCTTTATCATCACCCTCTAAAGGAAGATATTTAATGNCCAAAAAATATTTCGATAAAGATCATGAATGGAATAATTTGGAATTTAAAAATGGTGATATAAACACTTCTATAATTCAATCAACTTACGGAAAAACCATTATGATTCAATGGGATGAAACAAGCCCCAGACCATATACTCGACATAATCTTATACAGGGAACAANGGGTGCACTTACTGGTTTTCCAACAAGAGTTTTTTTTGACTCTAAAGAGAACCAAAATTCAATAGGTTACTTTCCCTGGATTGAAGGAAAAGATTTATTAGAGATTTANGAAAAATACGATCACCCTCTGTACAAGAAACTGAACGAAAAAACTGCTGACAGTGGTCATGGAGGTATGGATGGCATAATGATGTANAGAATTNTAGAATGTTTACAAAAAGGTGAGCCACTTGATCAAAATGTTTACGAAGGAGCATTTTGGAGTGCTGTGACGCCCTTAAGTGCAAAATCGATAGATAGCGGAGGAAATCCTCAAAACTTTCCAGATTTTACAAGAGGAAAATGGAAAAACACAGAACCACTAGGAATTATTGTCTAATATAAAATTTAATATGAAAAACAGAATACTTATAATTTTAATTTGCTTAATTGCCTCATGTGCAAAAAAAGCACCGGTAATAGATTCGATAGAAAAAATAGAGTTTGTGCCCTACCCCAATAACATTGAATCATATGAAAGTGCTCTTGAGGTCAACTCTATTTTATCAATTACTAGTAATAGTGGACTGGAAATAACTAATATTATTAAAAAGGAGTGGGAAGAGTTCACAAAAAAAAATATCAAGATAATTGACAGAAATAGTAAAAAAGGAAATTTAAGTATAGAAATTGATGAAAAGTTTAAATCTGAAAACAATGAGGCCTATATTCTAGACATAAATAGAAAATCTATTTTAATTAAATCAAATAATGGTCAGGGTGTTTACAGGGGTTGGCAAACCCTAAAACAATTAATTGAACTAAGAAGATACGAAGAACATCCAAACTTTATTCCAACAGGAAAGATTTTAGATTATCCTGAATATAAATTTAGATCAACTATGCTTGATGTTTCNCGNCATTTTTTTAATGTTGATCAGTTGAAAAGATTTATTGATTTGGTATCTNANTATAAGATTAATTATTTACATCTTGGATTAACAAATGACCANGGNTGGAGAATTGAGATTAAATCTAGACCTAAACTCACCCTCATTGGAGGAAAAACACAAGTTGGAGGTGGTAAAGGAGGATACTACTCACAAGAGGATTACAAGGATATAGTAAANTATGCTAGAAATAAATTTATAACCATTATTCCTGAAGTCAATATCCCTGGGCACACAAATGCGGCTTTATCATCCTATGCGAAGCTNAATTGTGACGGGAAACTAAAAAAAGCATATACGGGAACNAATGTTGGTTTTAGTACTCTTTGTAACAATAGCTACACTTTTAAATTTATTGATGATGTTATAAAAGAGGTTTCCGCAATTACACCCGGAGAATATTTTCATATTGGAGGAGATGAGTCACATGTCACAGAACCAAAAGACTACTTAGAGTTCATCTCAAAAACATCTCAGATTGTAAATAAATATGGCAAGAAAGTGATTGGTTGGGATGATATTGGCGTTGCCGATATTACCTCAAATACAGTTTTACAATTATGGAACATAACACAAAAAGACAAAGTAGTTACAAACATTGAGGATTTAAAACACCAAGATAAAGGCNTNAAAAATNTTAGNGNTGGAATGAAGAAAGGTGGTGATGTTTTGATCTCTCCAGCCTCTAAAATGTATTTGGATATTAAATATGACAGTTTAACCAAATTNGGTCTTAACTGGCCAGGATATATTANCTTAAANACTGCTTATGATTGGAAAATAGAGGAAGAATTCCCACAAATACAAAAAAGTAAAATTATAGGTATTGAAGCACCANTATGGTCAGAAACAATATCAACTTCAGAGGATATAGATTATCTTACATTCCCCAGGTTGCCTGCATACTCTGAAATTGGCTGGACTAATCCAAGTAAAAGGAAATGGAAAGATTTTATAAGTAGAATTGCTAGTCATCGATTTTTATGGGAAGAAAGAAATATAAACTACTATCCTTCTCCTTTAGTTGATTGGAGATAGATGATTTTTAAAATATGAAAAGGGCTCACAATTTTAGTTGACGTTATTAAGAAATTTAATACAAAGAATAATATTAAAGTTTTTGTTTAATTATAATTATATAAAGCAATGTAAATAAGCACCTTAAATTNTATATTTTAAAAAAAAGATTTTCCGTAATTAAATGCCTTGATACCAATTTTTTCTCCTATTACTCTTCCTGGTAGATCATCAACTGGAGGATGGATACCACCCCAGATTCTAGACAANCTACACTGATTACTCGCATCACGATAAGTTGCCCATTGAATTTTTATATCTCTGGTTGGACCTTCTTCAAAAACCAAAAATTTATTTTTCTTTGCTGTATATTCTCCCATGCCTCCAGGAAAGTATTCGCTACCCGTTAGAAGAGTTAAAACCTCTGCGGCTGCCCTTGAATAAGTTGAATGGCCTGAAATGTATCCTGCAAAATTTGGCGTGACAAAAGTTGGTCTTTGGTAAGGCCACCAGTTTTCAGCAAGTATCCAACCTACTCCTGCGTTATCGGTTTCAGTATTTGAGATATAATCGTGTCCTTTCCAAGCACGAAGCTTTATCTTACCAACGTTTTCTTTACTTTTTCCTGCCAATCTATCTTTTTCATTTACAAGCTCAACGTATCCTTTCTCAAGTTTAATTCCAAAAGGACTATAATTTATTAAGTTTGGGTCCGATGATTGACCATGATCCGACATCATCCTTACTGCGCTTATAGGCCTGATATAGTCATAAAAACCCTTAATTCCCCATGCTGCTATAGCTGCATCGTGCATCGCACCTCCTAAAATAAAATAGGCTTTTATATCCCATTCTAAATTTGTTAATTTTTC
>PBVB01000059.1 GCA_002728075.1 Flavobacteriaceae bacterium | reverse complement strand
GGATTTATAACCCCATCAATTAATATCGGTGCTACTCATTTTTGGGGACACGCGGATTTCTATGTTTCTATCAGTACAAAAGACATAAAATTTGGAAACGATGATATAGAAAATAGTTATAGATTGGGGACTTTCACCGGATTAAGGGTTTATCCACTTGCTTCAAAAATAAATACCGTTCGTCCCTATCTTGGGTATAAATTTTCACCTTTCCGTTATAGACAAACAAATATTTTAAATCAAGAAAGTAAACTCACACAAGTAAAATCTGTTTTTGACTTAGGATTAGGAATTCAATTACCAAATTTTTATTTCACCTTAGAATATGGTCGGGTCATTAAACCATCCTTTGATATTTTTATTTCACGTTCGATACAAAGGAGAGATAATTTTCCTTCTAGTATTTTTCAACTAGGATTAAATTACACGATTGAGACAACAAAACCCGCTAGTAAAGAGGAAAATAAGGAAGCAAATAAATTGTTTTCCAAAACAAATAAAAGTGGCCTTTTCCTAGCTGTTGGACCATCATCAGCATTCCCTCTTGTTTCATCTGAATATGTAACAGAGTTATACCCATTTTTAGACAACAAGTCTTTCCCTACAATCTTTCCTGATTTTTCTGTTGGATATCATTTCACAAAATTTGATTTTATTACTGCTTTGTCCTTTAGACCGATGAAGCAAAAAAGAAATTCACTTGGATTTTTACAAGAAATTGAGAGAAAAAGTTTTAATCTGGAAGCATATAAATTTTTTTTTGATTATCATGGTTTTGTCCCTTATATAGGGGTTGGATTAGGATTTGAAAATATCTCAGTCACTGAATTAGACCAAGGAACATCATTACTTAAAACAAAGTATAATAAACTTTCCCCAAACATTACTTTTGGGTGGGATATTCGTCCAAGCGTAAAAGGAGATTGGTGGATATTGAGAACGAATTTGAGATATTTCCCCTCATTAAGAATTGAACGACAATCAAAAAAATTAAGTTTACAACATTTAGAATTCAATTTTATTCAGTTTGTCTTTTATCCTCAAAGACTGAAAAAAATCAAGTCTGATATAAAATCAACCCCGATATAAAAACCACTCAGATTAGGGTTTCGGAAAAAAGTATTTTCTCAGTTACAAGAAACCTCGTCCTGTAAATACTGATACATTATTCAGTTCAAAAGTTTTTAGGAGAGTCTATCATTTCTTCTCATTGCTTCATTATTTGATTATTTCAAAAAATAATCTTGATTTACAAATAGGCGTTTGAATAGCTCTGTTGAATCACTCTCAATAAAGACATTTGGATATTGGGATGCGTTCAGGATGTAGTTGTTTGTTGTAGAATCCCTGTAAGCTTTTATAATCAAGTCTTCAGTTGAATCACCTTGGATTGTCAAGGTATAATCCGCATTACCTTTAGGCTTAAATCCATCAACAAACTGTGAGCTACTTTGATAACGTAAGGTATTAAGATATTGAGCCACTTTGGTAGAATCTGGTGAAATCTCTCCCATAAACCAATCAGACTCTTTTTTGGAAAGAGAAAAAGTGTTGTTTTTATTAGTCTCAAATTTTAATCGTGTAATTAAATCTTTATTAAGCTTGATGAACTCTGTATTTCGCCATGCATTAAATTTCTGTTTAAACGTATTGGGAAGTCCTCCTTTTATAGCGTATGTACTGGGAGTTTCATTGATTCTGAAATAGGTAGAGGCATCAACAGAGGGGCGTCCTCCATATCCCGGATTTTGGGATTGTTTATATGTTGTTTTTCCAAAATATAGCTTTGTTGGCTTTTCCCTGCCCTGTTGGTAAATTTCAACACATTGTGCTAAAGTATCCGTTAACTCATATGTTTCCCATTTTTCTTTGGTTTTAGAGACTAACTGTTCGGTTTTTATTTGCTCTAACTGACCTAGTACACTATTAACAGTAGATTGATTCGCCAGGGTTTTTATAGTGCCTTGGGCAACTTGCCAATTATCATCATCTTTTGAAATAATAATTAGTTCCTCCTCCGAAGAAGATGGAGGACAAATAATAATTTTATTCAACGTAGAAGAATCAAACTGAATCACTTCAGCTTTAAAGATAGCACTGCTATGCTTTTTAAAATAATTTGTTGTTACAAATAGTAATACTAGACCTACTAATACTAATATTAATATGTTATTTTTTTTCATGAGTTAAATCTTTAGTTGATTATTCATAGTTCTCTTCTATTCTTTTACTCCGCTTATTTCTGTTCATCTGCATCCTTACCACACCATAGATGATTACTAGAATAATAGGCAGTGAAAAATTGAGATATTTCAGGGTCGTTTTAGTACTATCTTCCAAGGTGTCTATTGGGCGATATCTTATCCCTTTATTCCTTAAGTCAATTAACCCTGTGTCATCGCTTAACCAATCAATAGCATTGACCATAAGATTGACATTTCCTGATTGTAACTGCTGTTGTCCACTATTAATAGGAAAATCTCCATCCCCAACCACACAAATACGAGACTTGTTACCATTATCGTGTGTTTGTTCCAAAACCCCTGCAACTATCTGATTAGGTGCATTAAAATCCATTTCAGTCCATTGCTTTTGAATGTCAAAAAACTGTGGAGCTTTTAATTTTGCAGAATTTTTAGATGAAAAGGCCAAAGGAGTAAATGTGGTAAGGGAATCTTTGGCAGCAAATTTTAATGAACTAACAAACTGCATCACTACGGCTTCCAGACCTTTAGTAGCTGGATGGTCTGCAAATTGANTTATGATTGGGATATAAGGAAAAGAAACATTGGAAGTGAAATTAAAGTATCCCTGTCGTTGTTGTACACCAACGCTAGCACATTGTGCATCTATCACAAAGTCTTCTCGGACTTCTAAACCTTTTGACTCCAGCCATTTTTCCAAACCTGTATTCTGACTAGTTCCATAGGCATTATTTAAATCACCATTTACCCTATTCAAAGCTATAAATAGATTACCTCCTTTTTCTAGGAATTTGTCTAACTGGTCAAGACTTTCATTATTAATGGTATCCGTAGGACGAATAATAGCNAAAGTCTTTGTGTTTTCTGGAACAGGTGTTATATCATTTACTTTAGTAGAATTAAAATCGTATAAAACATCTAGAGCTGTTTTTACCTGAGAAAGTTCTGAAATGGAGGCTTGTCCATTACCTTCCATGAGCCTAACTTCAGGTTTATCGGTTACCGCTATCTTTTTTATGGATGACGACAAGAGGTATTCCAAAGGGGCTCCCGGTTGTATAAATGGAATAACTTCTTTTTGTTCTTCCAATTCTAGAACGGCTCCTAAAAAAGCTCTTTGCTGTTTCATTTGGTCCTTTTCCCTAACATTAATCATGACTGGATTAATACCAGCTTCCACAGCTTCTCGCTCTGTTTTCTCATTTTCGTTGGGGTCAATAAAGGTGTATACTAGATTATCATCTGATTTTCGAGCATATTCTATTAGGTACTCTTCAAAATTATTCTTGGTTTTTGCAATATCTGGCGGAAGGTTTTCTGAGAAATAAGCTTTGANCGTAATTGGATTTTCTAGCGACTTCATAATATCTTCAGTTGCTTCGCTTAAAGTATATTGCTTATCTTCGGTTAAATCTATTCTAAAAAAATATTCCTCGGACAATAAGTTCACAAATAACAGTATACTTAAAATTAATAGTATGGTTACGTTTGTCTTTTTCATCTATGTGTTTTTATTTTTTTCAATGGTCAGATTCATGATTTAATAATTGATTAAGAAGAATGTCTTTTTGATAATGACGACTCTCCAAGATAAAGCCCCAAAANTGTTATAGATAGAAAATAAACCAGGTCTTTAGAATCTATAACGCCTCTGGAAATGGATTCAAAATGGGATTGAAGATTTAAGGTTTCAAAAATCTGTCCTATACTTCCCGTAAAGTTCTGGGCCAAAANGCCAAAAATGATATGGAAAAATAACCCGATAAAAAGGGCGGTCATAAATGCCACAATTTGATTTGTGGTTATACTACTTGCAAAAATTCCAATTGCAGTATATGTGATGCTCATTAGCAGTAAGCCAAAATAGCCACAAATAGTTCCACCATTATCTAAATTACCAATACTGGAAACTGTTATAACATAAGGTAAGGTCGCCAATAGGGCTATACAGACTAACAAGACCGACCCTAAGAATTTTCCAAGAATCAATTGTCGGTCTGATACCGACTTGGTAAGCAAAAGTTCCAATGTTCCTGTTTTTCTCTCCTCAGCCAACATTTTCATGGTTATGGCAGGAATGAAAAAGAAAAGACTCCATGAAGCAATGNTAAAGAATACGCGCAAATTGGCTTGACCTACTAGAAAAATATCATTGCCATACAACCAAGTAAAAAAGCCGCTAAATCCTAAAAAAAGTCCTAAGATAATATAGGCTATAAGGGAGTCGAAAAAAATTTCCAATTCTCGTTTGGCTATTATCCAAATTGTTTTCATATTTATTTTACTGTTAAGTTTCTGAAAATATCCTCAAGTTTCGTTTCCAATGGTGTGAGTTCCGTCAGCACCCATTTGTTTTGAACGCACAGGTTAAATACATTTCGTTTAGAGGTCTGTTCGACAAGGCTCTGTACTTCAAATACATTTTGATTTTGTTCAATACATGCTACCGATTGGACAGTGTCCAATGTCCGTAGGGATTTTAAAATCTTATCTGCTTTACCATCCTCAATACGAAGCTTTAATATTTCATTCCCTTGCGACTGCTTTCTAAGTGTTTCCGATGTGCCATTAGCTACAATCTTACCTCTATTGATTATAAGAATACGGTCGCATGTAGCCTCTACCTCTGGTAGAATGTGTGTGCTGAGTATAACGGTCTTTTCTTTTCCCAAGTCACGAATTAGTTTTCTAATTTCTATAATTTGGTTGGGGTCTAACCCTGTTGTAGGTTCATCTAAAACCAGAATTTCAGGGTCGTGAATCATGGCTTGAGCAAGGCCTACACGTTGCCTGTATCCCTTAGATAGTTCTCCTATTTTTTTATGCTTTTCGCTATTTAAGCCACAAACCCCTACCATTTCACGAATTCTTTTATTGATATTCTGTTTTTCTATACCCTGNAGGGACGCACAAAACTCCAAATAGTCTATCACAGGCATATCATGGTATAAGGGGTTATTTTCAGGGAGATAACCAATGTGCCTTTTTAAATCATACGTAGGGTCCGTAACGCTTTTTCCTCCTATTTGAATATCCCCTTTTTCNANNCCTATATAGCCNGTAATCATTTTCATTGTGGTAGATTTTCCTGCTCCGTTAGGNCCTAAAAATCCNANAACNTCTCCTGTTTTAACNTCAAAACTGATATCGTTTACNGCGGTTTGAGGTCCGTAGGTCTTAGTTAGTTTTTCTATTTGTATATCCATAGTTTATATAGCATGTGTTAATTTGATTGAATTATTATTTAGATTTTATTAGTGGATGATTTCTCTTTTTNGNGNTGNTGCCTNTTGAAAATACTATCAAANNNTTTTTGTTGNCCTTTTAACCTTTGTNGCCAAATGGAATCAANGTTTCTAAAGTTTTGANNAAACAAGTTTGGNAAACCAAAATCAAAATCATCAAATGGTTCTTTAAANGGCATNGNTCCNCGATTNGGNAAAAANTGCTTCATTAAAGAGTCCATTTTTTTGGTATCCATATTGTAGTTAGTACTGGAATAGCTATAAATTGAATCATANCTGATNAGATTTCCNTGCTCATCAAACNCCTTATTNACTTNAATTTTCTCCTCTGNNGGNTTTATGGAATCGNTTTTTTGTGCATAAGNNNTAANACTNAACCAAAANGAAANNNTAAGAANTANTNTGNNTAACTTTTTCATAATACTAAATACAANTATCAAATAGAAGTAAACATANAGATTGATGTTAATTCCTTAGCTATCTCTTTAGTAAGATTACTACATAAAACTTAAATTCGAAAAGTTTACTTCCTATAAGAAGTGAGTTTGGAAGGGAAGATTAACCTCGATAATTTTCGAACTAACTGCAGTTCTGTGAGCCCGATTATTATATTATCTGGTGAAAGTTTTCNGAATGTCTTTCCAATTNACCAAACAAAAACTACGGGNGAAAATCTGATTTTTTGTCTAATNAATTGCATCTTTTTTCATTTTATAAGTNAAAATTAAAAAAAATTTGGATTTTAGGGAAACTAATTTTCAATCATTACCCCACTTAGTTTTGTTCCAAAAAACGAGTTTGAGGAGAAACTCTATTATTCAAAAAAAGATNAATCAAAAAAATCATAAAAATGATTCAAGAAGAGATTCAAAGATTAAAATCCTTAGATTACCCTATCATTTTCCATAGATAGAAAAAACCTAACCCCGATATAAAAACCACTCCNATTAGGGTTTAGGAGAAAAGTATTCTCTCAGTTACAAGAAACCTCAACCTGAAAATACTGATACACTAATCAAATTATAAGATTTAAAGAAAGTATATCAAACCTTCTTATTACTTCATTCTGATACACTTTGATTATTTAACCTCTTAACTGAATAATTCCCTTTCAAACTATTTTCCCACTCTAATAAATCCTTTTCTGTGATGTATTTTGAATGAGTGGATACTTCTATCATTTTTAATCCTCTATTTCTTCTCCAATCTTCTATTGTTACTCTATCTATTCCGTAGAGTTCCATTAAATCCTTTTTACTCAATCTTCTTTCCATATACTTTTATTTCCTCTTTCTCTAATAGTTCTTTAAACTTCTTACTGTACGTTTTTCTGTCTCCTGAGATTCGGTATTTCTCTAGTTTATGAGAAAAGTTTTTAATTAAGACGGACTTCTTCTTTAACATATCTACCATATGTCTTGCTTGTTCATCTGTTATATTTCTTATCATATTATTTT
>PBVB01000058.1 GCA_002728075.1 Flavobacteriaceae bacterium | reverse complement strand
TTTATTGAATTTCAAAGGGATTTCAATCATTGTTCAGGTTTTTTTATTAAACCTGAAGTTGTAATTCTTTTAAATCAAGAGACAAATTTTATCTTGGATAAGATTAATAAAAGAGGAAGAAAGTTTGAAAAAAAAATTGACTTGAAATATTTAGATTTAATTAAATCCGAATACAATAATTGGAAAACCAAAACTAAATCTCCATTGCATAATATTGACTTAACTAATTCAGATTTTAAAAATAATCATTCTGTATTTTTAAGTTTTTTAAATTTATTTTTTAGATGTTAATTTTTAAATAAAAATCCCAACACAAAATTCCTGAAACTACAGAAACATTCATTGAGTGCTTAGTACCCTGCTGCCCTATTTCAATAACTTGACCCGTTATGTCGATAATCTTTTGTTTAACTCCAAAAACCTCATTACCAAGAACAAATGCGGTTAATTTATTTTTATTAGGACTGTAATTTTTTAAATCTGTAGATTTTTCAGCTTGCTCAATCGACCAAATATCACAATTATTGTTTTTAAGTTCAGTGACTAAATCATATATATTCTCCTTGTATTCCCAATCTACAGATTCATTAGACCCTAAAGCAGTTTTCATTACCTCTTTATGAGGTGGGACAGGAGATATTCCACATATGTAAACTTTAGACAACAAAAATGCATCCGCTGTCCTTAAAATGGAACCCACATTATGACCACTTCTAATGTCATCGAGAATAAAAATCAATGGTGTCTTCTTTGACTTAAAATATTCTTTTTTAGATTTTCTGTTTAATTCCTGATTTTTTAATTTTCTGTTTTTCATTTTGGATAAGAATAAGTTTTTTAAACTTAAATATGAATTATATTAGTGTCTATTTGATTTTTTAATGAGTTTGGATAAAGAAGTAAAATTAACACCACTGATGAAACAATACAACCAAATCAAGGTTAAATACCCTGATGCATTGCTTTTATTTAGAGTTGGGGATTTTTACGAGACCTTTGGAAAAGATGCAATTAAGGCATCCAAAATTCTTGGTATCATTTTAACTAAAAAAGGTGCAGGAAGTATGAGTGAAATTGAACTTGCTGGATTTCCCTATCATTCTATTAACAATTACTTGCCAAAACTTGTGAAAGCTGGTTGCAGAGTGGCAATTTGTGACCAATTAGAAAATCCAAAACTCACAAAAAAACTTGTCAAAAGGGGTGTTACGGAATTAGTGACACCAGGAGTAGCAATAAACGACGATGTATTAGAGCACAACAAAAATAATTATCTATCAGCAATAACCTTTGGTAAAAAAAAATCTGGAATTTCATTTATGGATATTTCAACCGGAGATTTCTCTTTTTTTTCTGGATCAATTAGTCAAATTAAATTAATTATTGAAAAATATGAACCTGCTGAAATAATTATTTCAAAACTTTCCAAAGACGAATTCCTTTCAAATTTTGGTGCAGATTTAACAACATTTTTCCAGGAAGATTGGGTTTTTGATTATGAAAATAGTCATGATTCATTAATCGAACTTTTTGAAACCAAGTCTTTGAAGGGCTTTGGAGTCGAAGATGATGATAGAGAAGGAATCATAGCCGCTGGGGTTGTTTTGCATTATCTCTCGGAGACCCAACATAATAAATTAGCACACATCAAGTCATTTAAGAAGATTAATTCTGAAAGCTATCTTTCCTTAGATAGGTTTACGACTAGGAATTTAGAGTTAAATTATTCAACAAATGGAGGTGTTTCACTTATCGAAGTTATTGATTTTACAACAACTTCAATTGGAAGCAGAGTACTTAAAAAATGGTTAAACTTNCCATTGAAATCGATACAAAAATTAAAGCTAAGACATGATTTCGTTGAAATTTTATTAGATGATACGCATTTAAAAGAGAANCTAATTGATCNTTTAAANGAAATTGTTGACATTGAAAGAATNGCCTCTAAGATTGCTACATTAAAGGTCAACCCAAGAGAGCTGGTTTCTTTAAAAAAAAGTATAGTTGAAATCCAAAATATCAAAAAAATATTTGAAAAAAACAGTAATGATTTAATCGTTAAAACTGGAAAAAAANTAGTTACATGTAACACCATTTTCTCTAAAATTGAAAAAACAATTAAAGAAGATGTTCCCGTTTCAATTTCAAAAGGAAATTTTATCGCAAACGGTTTTTCTAAAGAACTTGACGAATTAAGATTACTTCTAAAAGATGGAAAATCAATGCTTGATAAAATTCTTAAAAAAGAACTGCTTGAAAACGATATTCCTTCATTAAAAATTGGCTTCAACAACATTTTTGGATATTATTTTGAGGTGAGAAATACTCATAAAGAAAAAGTTCCAAATGAATGGGTCAGAAAGCAAACACTTGTAAACGCAGAAAGATACATTAATGAGGATTTAAAAAATTACGAAACGAAAATATTAGGTGCTGAAGAAAAAATACAAGAATTGGAACTGAACTATTACTCTCAACTATTAAATTCTCTTCAAGAACATCTTGAGGGTATCATGGTAAATTCAATTTTAATTGGGAAAATTGATTGTTTTTTAAGTTTTGCCCTTGCCGCTTCTAAATTTAATTTCTGTAAACCTGTTTTTAATGAGTCAAATAATATTAAAATAATTCAAGGAAGGCATCCTGTCATAGAACAAAATCTTGAAGATGGTGAAATATTTATTCCTAATGATATTGAACTTGATCAAGTTAAACAACAGATAATGATGATAAGTGGGCCTAACATGTCTGGTAAGTCTGCTATTTTAAGACAAACTGCTCTAATAATTATTATGGCACAAATCGGAAGCTATGTGCCAGCTAAAGAAGTAAACATTGGAATTACTGATAAAATTTTTACTCGTGTAGGGGCTAACGACAACATCTCTAAAGGAGAGTCAACGTTTATGGTTGAGATGAATGAAGCTGCCGCAATACTAAATAATTTAACATCCAAAAGTTTAATTTTATTGGATGAAATTGGAAGGGGTACAAGTACCTATGACGGTATATCGATAGCATGGGCTATTACAGAATATCTTCACGAACATCCATTCAAACCAAAAACATTATTTGCTACCCACTATCATGAATTAAATGTAATGAAGGATAAATTTGAGCGAATTAAAAATTTTAATGTTTCTGTTATGGAAAGTGACAATAATATTCTTTTTTTAAGAAAACTCGAACCTGAAGGAAGTGAACATAGTTTTGGAATTCATGTAGCTAAATTGGCTGGCCTTCCAAAGCAAGTAATTGAAATAGCAAATCAAAAATTAAAGTTTTTAGAAAAAAGTCATAACATTTCAGATAGAAAAAAATCTTTATCAAATAAAAAAAAGGAAATGCAACTCAGTTTTATTTCACCTGAGGATCCTTTAGGTGAAGAATTAAAACAAGAAATTTCAAAAATTGATATTGACAATTTAAAACCCTTGGAAGCTCTTCTAATTCTAAATAAGTTGAAGAAAAAATTGGGCAAAGGATAAAAATATATTGACATATAATTAAAAATTAATTTTAACTTTGTTTGCTTTTGCGAAAGTAGCTCAGTGGTAGAGCGTCACCTTGCCAAGGTGAGGGTCGCGGGTTCAAATCCCGTCTTTCGCTCTTAGTCCAGCTCGGATGGTGGAATTGGTAGACACGTTGGACTTAAAATCCAATGGCCATTGTGGCCGTGCGGGTTCAAGTCCCGCTCCGAGTACTTTTAATTAGTTAGTTAATAAGCTTTCACAAATTTTTTCTACCCCAAAACGGACTGGATCTGTAACAGGTAACCCTGTGATTTCTTTTGTTTCATTAATTATTTTTTGAGCTTCTTTTTCATTTAATTTTGAAGTATTCAAAGAAACTCCTATACACTTTGATGCTGGGAAAGCACCAAAAACATGAGCAAGATTTTGATTTAATTCAATAAATTTTTTGAGGCTAGGTATCTTAACATTTTCAGGATATCTTAAGTTATGTTTTTCTGCCCTGTGACATAAAATTAAATGAGTTGGACATGACCCTCTTATTAATGGTAATGTCGCGGTACTACCAGGATGGAGTAATGAACCCTGGCCCTCTATAATTATTAAATCATTTTTACCATATTCTAGCACTTTCCTTTCTACTGCTCCACAGGCATGATCAACTTTAAAGGCATCAAGGGGAATTCCATCACCAGTAATCGTAATTCCAATTTGACCGGTTGCTATAAATCCACTTTTTAATTTATTTTTTTTAGACCATGTTAAAACCTCCAAGGCTGTAGTCATTTTACCACATGCCATATCAGTTCCAACCATCAAAAGCCTTTTATTATTTAATTTAGCTGCTTTACCTGTCGCAATTTCAGGAACAAAATTAGGGACTCTTACATCCCAAATCCATTGATTTTTCTTTGAAACAAGATTCTTAAAGCGATTTTCTAAAAGATCGTGCAAACCATTAATTATTGATAATCCTTTTGATAATGCCATTTTAATCACAGGATACCAATCAGATGGGACCTTCCCTCCACTTGGAGCTATNCCAAGTATCAAAACTTCAGCTTNNANTTGNANGGCNGANTCTAAATCATTTACAATCGGAACAGGTTTCAAATTAGGATAATGGTCATTTATATCTGTTTTCGAGTATTTTGAATCAATAACACACACTATTTTATTTTCTAAATATCTTAAAACACCCATTCCCATTTTCCCATATTCACTGTAAATATGACCTTCCATGTAAACGGCTACCTTATCACTTCTTTTAAGCATAGTATGTTTTTTTTAGTTCTCCACCGTGACCAGGATTTTCTGATACGGAAGTAATTCCATTAATTAAATTGGTGCCGGTTGAAGGGTCTGGATTTAGATTATAATGGGAATCTAAGTCAATATGGTCAATAATGCCACTTATTGAAGCAGAAGCAGCGATGGAGAGTGAAGATTCAGACATACATCCTATCATAGTTTTTAATTTATGAGCTCTAGCTGTATTGATGATTTTTAAGCCTTCTGTGATTCCACCACACTTCATTAATTTAAGATTAACTCCATCTACATATTTAGCCCATGTCGGAATTTGATTGGCATATCTACATGATTCGTCAAGGTAGATGGGAAGTTTTCTTTTTTCAAAAATATATTTTAAATCAGATTCGTTCCCTTCTTTTAGTGGTTGTTCTATATAATCTACTTGACGCTTACTTAACCAATCCATCATATCAATTGTTTGGTTTACGTCCCAACCCCCATTTGCGTCTACTCTGAGTTTCACATTGTAATTTTTTGAAATTTTGTATACCACATCAAACATCTCCTTATCTGCATCTAGGCCTAAAGGGTTCCCTAACTTGACTTTTAGAGATTTAAATTTATTGTCTTTTAAAATTATTGGGATTCTTTCTCTAATTACTTCTACTGGATTTATACCAATAGTTACGGAGGTTGGTTTACTTGGTTTTGGTAGATCTAAATATTTATATAAAGGTTTATTTACTTTTTTAGCCTTTAGATCCCAAAAAGCCATATCAATCGATGCATATGCGCAAGGTGCAATTTTCATTTCCATAGCCCGATTGTAAAGTTCATCGATAGATTCATTTTCTATATTAGTTGAGATAAAATTCTCAAGTTGCTCTTTAACAATTTCGGCTGTATCAGCATTTTCACTTTTTCCCGGTGCTGACTCACCCCAAGCAGTAAATTTTCCATCTTTAATTTTTAAAAATACATTTACTGATTGATCTTTTATTCCTCGACTTATCTGTAAAGGGTATTTTTTTTTCAAAGGAACAGTATAAATTGAAAACTTCATGATATTTATATAAGTGATTATTAAATATTTATTGTTTTTAACTTTTCATATTACTACTTTTAAGTACAATACCTTTCTTTTTATGAAAATAAATCTTTTTAATTTAATTTTTACTTCATTTATTGTAATAATTTCTTGTTCCGATGTAGAATTGATTGAAAAGGAAAAGGAAGCTGACAATTTAATTAACACTTTCATTAAAGAAAACAAAATTCCGGGTTTATCAGTTACAATATTAAATGGAGATGGTTATATAGAATACTCCAAAGGGTTTGGATATGCTGATCTAGAGAAAAAAATTAATATAAACCCTAAAAATTCTATATTCAGAATAGGAAGTTTTTCTAAAACTCTTGCTGGTACTGCGTTAATGAAAATGTATGAAGAAAAAAAAATTGAGATTGATAGTCCCGTTGGATATTACATAAAAAATTTACCAGCTGATAAAAAGAAGATTACTTTAAAACAAATAGCTGGGCACCTTTCAGGTATAAGACATTACGGGGATGGTGATGATATGAACCTCAATTTAAATTATGAGAATACCTCTGAAGCATTGAACATATTTATTAATGACAGCCTGCTCTTTGATCCAGGAACTAAATATAGTTATTCTACTCATGCTTGGACTTTGCTAAGTCTAGCGATGGAAAAAGCATACGGTGAAAATTTCATTGAACTTATGAAAAACGAAATTTTAAATCCGCTTCAACTTAACAAAACTTTTGCTGAAGAAATTGATCTAGTTTTGAATGACAAGGTTACATTTTATGAAAAAAATGAATCCGGAAATATTGTTCTTTGTCCAGATGTAAACAATAGTTGGAAGTGGGCTGGAGGTGGTTACGTATCAACCACACAAGATATGGCTAAATTTACATGGAAAGTTCTTTACACTGATTTCCTTTTGCCCGAAACAGTAAAGGAAATGACAAAATCACAAAAACTTCCAGATAATAAGAAAACCAACTATGGAATTGGTTGGAGAATAAGATACGATGATAAAGATAATACATACCTAGGTCATACTGGCGGGTCGGTTGGAGGTACTACTTTTGTGTTTTCATCAAACAACAAATCCGTAATTTCAATTATGGCAAATACATCTAAAGCTTCTTTTGGGAAACTCCCATATCAGTTAATTAATATTTATAAAAACAAATAAAATGCTCAATATTCAATTTTTAAAAACCATATTTTTAGTTCTCGCTTCTACTCAGATAATTTTCTCTCAAAAGAAAGATATGTCTATAATCGACTTTTTAAATATTCCTGGTATATCGAGTGTTTCTTTATCACCTAATAGTAGCAGAATTTTATATATTTTATCTGAAAGCGATTGGAAAGAAAATAAACAAATTCCTAATTTATGGTTGGCTGATTTAAATAGTGGTACATCCCAAAAAATTACATTTGAAAAGGAAGGACTTAGCAACCCTGAATGGTCACCGGATTCAAAGTGGATAAGCTTCACCTCTTCAAAAGAAGGGTTCATTGATGATGAAGACGATGAATTTGATTCTGGAAACAATCAAATATATTTGCTANCAACCAAAATTGGTTCACAAAAAAAACTTTCAAATCACAGAACTGGGGTTAGCAATGTGAAATGGTCTAACGACTCAAAATATCTTTATTTTTTAGCAAGCGATCCAAAACCGAAAGAACAAATCATGGCCGAAAAAGACGGATACGACGTCTATAGTTTTGATAATAATCGTACTCAAAAGCATCTTTGGAGAATAGATTTAAATGGAAAGGAAGAAAAAATTACCGATGGAGATTTTTCGGTTTTAAATTATGATTTGTCAAAAAATAACGACAAAATACTTCTTCAAAAAGGACCNANNNNGTTTCTTGAATTTAGATCACTTAGTGAATTATGGATTTTAGANATCAAAACATCAAAAGAAATAAAACTNACAAATAATTCAATTAGCGAGTCTTCAGCAAAAATTTCTCCCAACGGTGATAANGTGTTTTTTATAGCAGACTGTAATGAGAATTTTGAAGAATATTATAANAGNAANCTCTTTGAGNTTTCGACTANTGGANNAGGTTTACCAAAAATAATTTCTAAAGAATTTAATCACGAAATTTATTCATTTGAATTCTCAAATAAGAATGAAGAACTATTTATTTTGGTTAACATGGGTGCCTCTACTCAACTTTGGAAAATGAATGTTTTGAAAAATACTTTTTCGCAAATCACAAAAGGAAATCATGCCTTGACCAATTGGGACTATAACTCAAAATCGAATTTGCATGTTTTTGGAATAAACACGATTGAAAACCCCGGAGATTTATATTTGCGTGGTAAAACCCAAAAAAAAATAACNTCTCACTATGACTATATTAAAAAGGAATTCAATTTACCAACCCAAAAAGTANTCTCATGGAATGGAGAAGACGGAGTTAGAGTTGAGGGTATTTTATATTTGCCTCATAATTTTCAAGAATCAAAAAAATACCCTTTGGTAGTTCAAACTCANGGAGGCCCTAGATCATCAGACAAGTTTGGATTTTCTAGGAGTGCCACTAGATACAATGCTGTTTTAACCGGCAAAGGATACATAGTTTTACAACCAAACTATCGAGGTAGCACTGGCTATGGTGACGCGTTTCTAAGGGACATGGTCGGCGGTTATTTTAATCAGTCACATTTAGATGTAATGACTGGGGTTGATTATTTGATTGACGAAGGAATAGCAGATTCAGATAAATTAATCAAAATGGGTTGGAGTGCCGGAGGTCACATGACAAATAAAATTATAACTCACACCGACCGGTTCAAAGCTGCCTCTTCCGGTGCTGGAGCAGTCAATTGGATTGGCATGTACGCTCAAAGTGATGTAAGACTAAATAGGTCTGCTTGGTTTGGTGGGAATCCTTGGCAAAAAGACGCTCCTATAGACGTATTCTGGAATAATTCACCCTTAAAAGACATCCACAAAGTAAAAACTCCAACTTTGGTCCTAGTTGGTGGAAATGACAAAAGGGTTCCTCCCCCACAATCAGTTGAATTATTTAGAGCACTTAGAAGTTTAGGTGTTGAAACTAAGTTACTTATTGCTCCTGGAGAACCACACGGTTGGAGAAAACTAAGCCACAGACTAACCAAAATAAATTCTGAGTTAGAATGGTTTGCTAAATATGCACTAAACAAAAAATATGAGTATGAAAAATATGACCGATAAAATACTTAAAACTAATTTTTTTATTCTTCTTTTTCTTGTATTAACTACTTATTCTTGTAATGATGGTAAAAAATTCAAGTTTGCTATAATTCAATTCTCTCATGAAACATGTACATTTTGCCCTGGAGGTGACACTACGATAGAAGATTGGAGCAAAAGAGTACCCTTCGTTTCTGGTGAAGAATTACTAAAATCTGGAGGATATACCGGAGGCTTTGTTCATCAGGCAAGTTTATTTAAAGATGTTGAGTTAATTGGAATTAATTCACCTGACCGTGTGTTTGGAGGATCTTCAAGGAGTTGGAATACCAAAAAAAGTTTTGAGCACTTTATGAAAATAATTCTTGATGATTTAAAATCAAAATTGCCTGTTGATGCCGTTCAACTTTCTCTCCATGGTGCGATGGCAACAAGAGATGTTCCAAGGCCAGAGGCTGAAATTGCAAAAAGGGTTAGAGAATTAGTTGGCCCTGATATTCCTATCTCCGGTACTTTTGATCTACATGGTAATGAAGATGGTGAGTTTTTAAAATGGGCTAATGCTGCGTTTGTGACAAAACGTTTTCCACATTATGATGCACCATTACAGGGAGAAAGATCGGCGAATTTTCTATATAGGTCTGTTAAAAATAAATTTAAATCAACAACTGCAACTAGAAAGCCAGGTGTACTAACTGCAACTGTACTTCAATGGACTGGAGCCGAACCTGCTTCCACGATTATGGAAAGAGCTAGAAGATGGGAAAATAGAAATAAAGATGTTTTTGTAAGTGTTTTTTTTGGTTTTCCATGGTCTGATGTGCCAGATATCGGTGCAACCATTCATGTGGTTACCAATAACAATCAACAACTTGCTGACTCAATTGCAGATGATATGAATGATTATTTTCTAAGAGTGAAAAAAGAATTTGCTGGCGGTTCTTTTTTAGTACCCAAACAAGCTGTTAAAAAAACTAAAATGGCATTACAAAACGAAAAAGGTCCAGTCGCATTAGGAGATTATTCTGATCGCCAAGGAGACGCAACATGGATAACAAAAGAATTAATTGAGCAAGATGTTGAGAAATTCCTAATAGCGACTTTAAGAGATGAAAATGTCTTGAAAGATTTGTCTCAAAAGGGTGCAAAAAAGGGTGATAAATTCGACTACAAAGTTGGAGGTTATACTGGAATTCAAGCTGGTGTGCCTGTAAGGATATCTGGTGAGATACTTTTCTATGGCTCGCACTTTGGATATGATAAAATAGCTGTCGTGAAATTTGGGAAAGGAAATGCCGTAATTATAGTTCCAACCTATGAACAGGTTATCAGGCCGTCTGAAATTAGGTTTGGAGAATTAAATCCAGACGATTTTGATGTTGTTGTTGTTAAGTCAAGGGTTCATTTCAGGAGAGGTTTTGATGAAACAGGCTATTCAAAAACTGTAATGGTAGTTGATGCATTAGGTGATTTNGTCGGTACCACTAGATTGGATGCATTAGATTACAAATTTGGACCAATCGATNAATTATATCCTTTCAACAAAAATTAAACCCATGAGACTTAAAAATTATTTCATGGTTGTTTTTCTACTTTTTATAAGGTGCGAGACAGATACCAAATTGATTAAAAGTCAACCATGGAAAGAATATTCATCATATGAGGAGGCAGGTTTTGATAAGAAGAAACTAGATAACTTAACTGCATTTATCAAAGAAAACTCAAANACTTCAGGTTTGGTTGTNATATCAAATGGTAAGAAAATTTATCAATACGGTGACATTCGAGATATAAGTTATATTGCTTCTTGTAGAAAAAGTATTCTTGCAATGTTGATGGGTAAATACGTTGAAAATGGTACGATAGATCTTAACAAAACTCTTGACGAACTAGAAATAGACGACATTGAGGGATTGATGGAAATTGAAAAATCAGCAACGGTAGACCATNTGGCAACAGCAAGATCAGGTGTGTTTCATATNGCTTCCAACAGTGGTTATGATACTAGAAATGTTTTAAAAAGGGGTAGCGTTAAGCCTGGAACATACTACTTGTACAACAATTGGGATTTCAATGCAATTGGATTTATTTTTGAAAAACTTACTGGTAATTCAATTTACAAGGAACTTGAAGAGCAAATAGCTATTCCTATTGGATTTGAAGATTGGAATTTTAAATTACAAAAGAAAAGTGGTGACTTGACTAAATCAAAGTATCCTGCTTACCACATGTACTTATCNACGCGAGATATGGCGAAAGTTGGACAATTAATGTTAGATAACGGGGAATGGAATGGAAAACAATTGTTTTCAAAAAAGTGGTTGAAAAAAATTGTTACACAAATAACCCCAAAAGATACAGTTACTAAAAGAAGAAGTAANTCTAAGAGCTTAANTCCAAAATTTGGTTACAGTTATATGTGGTGGACCTTTGACGAGTTTAAAGGAGATAATAGATATAAAAATTCTTTTTCAGCTCATGGTTATGGAGGTCAATTTATAACAGTAATACCTGAAATGAGATTGGTAATTGCACATAAAACGAATTTTAGAGAAAAAACAAATGGAAAATTTACCCCTAAGGATGTTTATTATCAAATAATCGATTTTATAGTTAATGCAAAAATTTAGAAAAATTAACTGCTATTTTTTAAAGATTTACATAAATTTTTAAAAAATTGACAAAACTTTTTTAGAAAAAAAAATCTTTTCAAATTCTATCCGTTGCAGGAGAAGAAATTTGAAAATTTATTACTAAATTCACTTTTTAATCAACTTAAATTAACGTTTATTTTATGAAAAATATTTCTTTACTATTAATTTCTTTGATGACTACCTTTTATGGGTTTTCACAAAAGACAATCAATGGTACTGTTTCAGATGATCAAGGTCCGCTTCCTGGTGCAACCATAATTATTCAAGGTTCATCAACAGGCGTAACCACGGATTTCGATGGGAATTATTCTATCGAAGCATCTGAGGGTGACGTTCTTGAGTTCTCATATATTGGGATGGAAGGTCAAACAGTAACTGTTGGAAGTCAAGATACAATTGATGTCATTATGACATCATCTACTGAACTTCAAGAAGTTATCGTAACAGGTTATGGAACTAGTAGTCGTGAAAAATTCACCGGTGCCGTATCAGTTATTAGTGCTGAAACTCTTGAGATGCAGCCAACAGCCACTTTTCAGAGTGCACTTCAAGGAGCAGCGCCTGGTCTTCAGGTTGTTTCCAATGACGGTGCTCCTGGAGCTGGAATATCTATAAGAGTTCGAGGTATTGGTTCTATAAGTTCCAGTAATGAGCCTCTCTACGTGATCGATGGAATGCCAATTACATCTGGATCTCTTTCTACAACTGACTTCTCAAATGGAGGAAGAAGCTCAAATGTATTGGGCTCAATAAATCCGAATGATATTGAAAGTTTGGTAGTTTTAAAAGATGCTGCCTCAACCGCTATTTACGGTTCTAGAGGTGCTAATGGTGTTGTTTTAATAACAACCAAGAGTGGTAAAGCGGGTGATCCAAAATTTACTCTTAGAGCAAGATATGGAACCCAACAATTTGCCTATGATGGTATTTTAAGGGGTCTTAATTCTGAACAATATAAACAGCTTCACTTTGAAGGATATATAAATAGAGGAACCTCTGAAGATGCTGCGAGAGAGCTTTTTGCTAATCAGTTCCCTTTAAATGATGCCGGACAAAATTATAATACAATCTGGTTAGACGAAATGACCCAAACAGGAATTGTTCAAGAATATGACTTTAGTTTTAGCGGTGGGTCAGAAAAAGTAACTTACTTCGGTTCTGCTAATTATTTTGATAATGATGGGATGGTAAAAAATAACAAATTTGAAAGATTTTCATCTCGTTTGAATATTGATGCTCAGCTTACCGACAAATTTAAAATAAGCAATAATGTTAATGTTTCTACTTTCGATCAAAGAGGAATTACTGACGGTACTAGATGGCAAGCACCATTTTATTTGGCTTATTTAATGGCACCTACCGTTCCTATTTATGATGAGTTTGGAAGATTTTACGGAGACCACAAAAACTTTTTCATGGGTGGTAATAACCCAGTTGGTCACCTTTATGACGACAAAAGAGAACTTTCCCAAATGAGATTAACAGATGTATTTGAAGTTTCTTATGAGATAATGGATGGTTTAATTTTAAAATCTGATTGGAGTTTTGATCTTCTAAAAGTTGATGAATATCTATTTCAAAATGGTAGATATGGAGATGGTAGAAGAATTGGCGGTTATGCTAATGAAGGAGGTATTTCACAAACCAACTGGCTAGGTACTCAAAGTATTCAGTTCACTCCCAGAGACACTGGAAACCACAATATGAATTTCTTTGCTGCTTATGAAGCACAGAAAGTAATGACAAGAACAATTGAACTAACTGGTGAAGGTTTTTCTCACCCTGATTTAAAATTTGCAGCGAGTGCTGCAAACCCAACACAGGCTTACAGTGCTAGATCAGATTACGCTTTTCAATCTTACTTTGCAAGAGCAAACTATGATTATAATAGTGAATATTTTCTTTCGATGTCTTTCAGAAGGGACGGTTCCTCAAGATTTGGTCCTGATCAAAGATGGGGTACTTTCGGATCTATTGGTGTTGGTTGGAATATGACAAGACTTATTGAAAGCGTTCCTGTAATTGATTTCTTAAAATTAAGAGGTAGTTTTGGAACTACTGGAAATGCAGGTATTGGAAACTTCGATTGGGCAGGTTTATGGGGTTTCACTAGAGATTACGATGGTAATCCTGGAGCTGCTCCTTCACAAGTTTCAAATAACTTACTTACTTGGGAATCACAAGAAAACTTTAACATAGGTATCGATGCTACTTTCCTAAATAATAAAATTACTTTAAATGCTGAATATTTTGAAAGGATGTCCTCTGATCTTCTTTTAGATAGACCACTATCATTAACTACTGGGTTTACCTCTGTAGCTCAAAATATTGGTGATATGAAGAACTCAGGTATCGAAATTGATCTAGGTATTGACATTATTCAAACCTCGGAAGCATTCCTTGGTGTTAATTTCAATACTACTACTCTTAAAAATGAAATCACCTACCTTCCAGAACCAATAGTTGTTTCTACTAAGAAGAGAGAGCAAGGTAGAGATTTCCAAGAGTATTTCTTATTTCCATGGGCGGGGGTTGACCCGGCTAACGGAGATCCTCTTTGGTATTTGGTTAACGCAGATGGAACAATTAATTACAATTCAACTACAAATCGTGTTGGTGAAACTGAAAGAGTCTATATGGAAGGCAAATCAGCAACACCCGATTTTTATGGTGGGTTTAATTTAAATGCTCAATACAAAAGTTTTTCACTTGGAATGACGTTCAACTATTCCTTTGGAAACTACCTATATTTTAATCCCGGATGGGTAATACATGGTGATGGAAGATTTACTCCGAGAAGTACAACTACCTATGCCTTTAATAATAGGTGGACAACACCTGGCCAAGCGGCTGAATTCCCAAAACATAGATGGGGAGGTAATCAATCCTCAAATCAAAGACCAAACAGTAGGTACTTATATGAAGGGGACTATGTAAGATTAAAATCATTGAACTTATCTTACGATGTTCCTACTGATTTGTTTGGAAATATTGGTATTAACCAATTTAAGGTTTATCTAGATATGAATAATATTTGGACATGGACAAAAGCTGATAATCTACCGTTTGATCCTGATCAAGCGATTGATGGAATCTATAACACAATGACACCACTTGCCAAAACTACTAGTTTGGGAGTAACCATTGGATTTTAATTTTTAAAAATGAATAAAATGAAAAATATTTTACAACGTAGTTTTTTGTTAGTGCTGTCAATATCATTGATTTCATGTGCAGATGATTTTCTTGATCTTCAGCCACAACAAAACATATCAAACGAAGCTTTCTTGCAGACATTTGATGATTTTAAAACAGCTGTTCTAGGCCTTCATGATCAACTTCAAGGTGGAGGAAATGCTGCNCTTTATGGAAGATATACCCTTTTAGTACCTGATGTTATGGGTGATGACGTAAAGCAGAATGCAAGTGCAAACAGAGCAAAAGAATGGGCTGAATATAATGGAAGTGAAACCGATTTTATTCCAGAAGACATTTGGAGAGANTTTTATGAAGCTATAAACATNGCAAATTCTGTTATTAATTCTGAATTCACTCCATCAGCTTCACTTACAAGTGATTTTAACACTTTGAAAGGTCAAGCTTACGGAATAAGAGGACTNNCTTATTTTATGCTGTGTAATTTTTACGCGCAACCTTATTCTTTCTCTGCAGGAGCAGGACATGCTGGAGTTCCACTAGTATTAGAATTTGATTTTCAAAATAAACCTGCAAGAAGTACCGTCGCAGAGGTATATGCACAAGTTGTTTCTGATTTAAATCAAGCTGTAACTCTTATTACTGGGTCTCAGAAAAATGCTGGTTACTTCTCAAAAGCAGCTGCTGAAGCACTTTTATCAAGGGTATATTTGTATATGGAAGATTGGACTAATGCTGAGGCAAAAGCAACAAGTGTAATTAACAATTATGGTTATTCACTAGTTAGTCGAGATTTATATCCAACTCAATTTATTGATGGATTGTCCTCGGAGGCAATCTTTGAGATGATATACAATACAACTGATAATACTGGCTCAAACCATATTGGAGGGATGTATAAAGTAACTGGATACGGCGACTATCTTCCTTCAAACGACTGGTATGCTTTAATGGAGGACGGTGATATCAGAAGAACAATGATTACTTATGATAATAACTTAATTGGTGATTTTGCTAAAGCACCTCTTGGTCCAGCTAGAGTAGATAAGTGGCCTAGTGAAGGCCCGTTGAATGGGACAGACAATGTTTCAATTATAAGACTTTCCGAAGTTTATTTGAATCGAGCAGAAGCTAGAGCAAACCTTGGAAATGATGCTGGTGCTCAAGCTGATGTAGATATAATTAGACAGAGAGCGAATCCTGGAGCCGCTGCTGTTACAGCAACTGGTGCTGCACTTAAAACGGAAGTTTATAACGAAAGAAGAGCAGAATTAGCTTTTGAAGGTCACAGAATATTTGATATTAACAGAAGAAAACAAAGTTTAGCAAGGGTGTTAGATTGTACTGCTGGTTCCGGAGCTTGTAACTTAAGCTACCCTAATAATTTGTTTATTCTTCCTATTCCTGATGGAGAGATAAATTCTAATCCAGATATCACTCAAAATCCAGGATATTAATTAATAAATAGATATTTTTTAAAAAGGAGATCTTCTTGATCTCCTTTTTTTTCTCTTTAACTTAAATTTTATTATGAAAAGAAACCTTATCCCTTTGATATTGATCTTAACATCTTTTTTGTTATCATCACAAGAAAAAACTTCTTACCAAATTCCTAAAAAAGAATTACTGGAGTTAATTGACGTAGAGCTCGCTCCTTCGATTATTAAAGACAGTAAAAATGAAAATTTCGTTTTTTTATATAGAGATGCTTATAAAAGTATTTCGGATTTATCTCAANANGAGCTTCGAATTGCTGGACTNAGAGTCAACCCATCTAAATATATTGGAAGTAGAACAACTTACTATAAAAACGTAAAAGTTTTAAAATTATCAAAAAGTAAAGAACCNCTNNAATTAAAGGGTTTGCCNTNAAATCCNAAGCTTTCAAACTTTAAAATATCTCCAGATGAATCCAAAATTGCATTAACAAATACAACAAATGAAGGAGTGGAGATATGGGTAGCAGATTTAAAAACTCTAATTGCCAAAAGGATATACAGTTCAAACGTAAATGCAACCCTTGGAGATCCAATTACATGGCTAAAAAACAATAATGAACTTTTAATAAAAACGATTCCAGATAACAAAAAAGCTTTAATCGATAGAAATAGTATTGTCCCAACAGGACCAACAATAACAGAAAATAAAGGGCAAAAAGCTCAAAATAGAACATATCAAGATTTAATTAAAAATCCTGATGATGCATTTAATTTCACTCAACTTAGTTTGTCAAATATTGTTAAAATAGATCTTAAAGGAAAAGAAAAAAAGTTTTTAGAATCTAGAATGTATCGATCTGTTTCTGTTTCTCCCGACGGTAGTTTGGTTATGGTAAGCTTTGTAAAAACTCCTTTTTCATATTTAGTTCCTTATTATAGGTTTCCAACCGAGTATAGAGTTTATAGTNNNGNTGGNGATTTAGTTAAAGTTATTCAAGACACTCCACTTACGGAGGAGCTTCCAAAGGGTAGAATGTCCACNACAANAGAACCTAGAAATATTGGATGGAGNAACGANCTNGGAGCATCATTATACTTCTTTAAAGCTTTNGATNAAGGAGATCCAGAAAACAAAATTGAATTTAGAGATGCACTTTTCCAGTGGGATTATCCATTTAATAANGANCCTCAATTAATTCTTAAGGTAAATAATCGTCTATCAAATGTTGTTTGGGGGAATAATGATATAGCTATAGCTACTGATATTTGGTGGAACAACAGGAATGTAAAAACTTATTTGTTTAATCCATCTAATACATCCAAGAAAGCTCTAGTTATTGAAAATCGAAATTATCAAGATATTTATTCTGATCCTGGTAACTTTTTAATGAAAAAAAGTAAATACAGCACTAAAGTTTTAAATATAAATAATAATACTGCTTTTCTTTTAGGATCTGGATTTACCGAGAANGGTCAGTTNCCTTTCATTGATAAAATAAATTTCGAAAAAAATTCTAAGGAAAGGCTGTACCAATCTTCGTTTACAAAAAANTACGAAAATATAATNGATTATGATCCAGAAAAAAAAGTNGCTTTTGTAAGAATCGAATCACCAAAAGAATTTCCAAATTATTNCTTTAGGGATGTTAGCTCAAAAAAACTAAATAGAATCACATTTTTTAAAAATCCCTTTAAGGCACTTGAAAAAGTTAAAAAAGAAATCATTACATATAAAAGGGACGATGGTCTTGATTTAAGCGGAGTTTTGTATTTGCCTGAAGATGCATCTGTAGGAGAAAAAAAACCAATGATATTGTGGGCATACCCAAGAGAGTACAAAGATAAGTCTACCGCATCTCAAAAGAGAAGCAACCCAAACACCTTTACTTATCCGTCTATGAGAAATCCGATTTATTGGGCAACACAAGGATACGTTGTTTTAGACAGGGCTGAGTTTCCAATTGTAGGAGAAGGGGATAGTGAGCCAAATGATTCATTTAGAAAGCAACTTGTTGCAAATGGAAAAGCAGCTATAGATGCAGTGGATAAAATGGGTTTTATTGATAGAGATAGAGTTGGAGTTGGTGGACATAGTTATGGAGCGTTCATGGTTGCTAACTTATTAAGCCATAGTAATTTGTTTGCTGCTGGTATTGCAAGAAGTGGAGCGTATAACAGAACCTTGACACCTTTTGGATTCCAAAGTGAAGAAAGAAGCTATTGGGAAGCTCCTGATGTTTACTATTCAATGTCTCCTTTTATGCACGCTAATAAAATGAAAACACCGCTTTTGTTAGTTCATGGTGAGGAAGATAACAATTCAGGAACCTATCCACTACAAAGCGTAAGATATTTTAATGCACTTAAGGGGCTTGGTGCAACTACGAGACTTGTTATGTTTCCAAAAGAAAGTCATGGTTATAGAGCTAAAGAATCAATATTGCATCTTATTTGGGAACAAGACAGATGGCTTGATATGCATGTAAAAAATAAAAAGAAAAAGTTTAACAAAGAAAAAAATAAACCAAAGGGATAAAAAATTGTATATTTAATATAAACAAACAGTTATGAATGAGATAGTTGCCGTATTTATTGCAATTTTTGTTCTTATAGGAGGTATTGTTGCATATGGGGTCATCAGCACCTCAATGGGGTACGAAGTAGATGAAAATAAAAATTATATTCCAGACCGTCTAGAACGTATGTTTGGTAAAGACCCAAGTGCAAAAAAAGGAAAAGAACAAAATAAAAAGGAAAAAAAAATTCAAAATAAATTCAAATAATCTGTAATATATTTTGATTGGCTTTTAAGTCCAATTAAATTATCATTGTAAAATTGTTATACATAATTAAATTACCTAAACTATATGGAAGCATTTATTTATGACGCGGTAAGAACGGTCAGAGGTAAGGGAAATAATAA
>PBVB01000057.1 GCA_002728075.1 Flavobacteriaceae bacterium | reverse complement strand
TCTTTGGTATATTGATAGTCCTTATTTTCAAATCTAGATCTTTCAGCAATTATTTCTCTGTCAACAAACTCCTTGACGGAGTCTTTCATAAGAATTTGTTCTTCACTAAAGTCTTCTGGTGTAAAAGTTTTTTCGGGAGTTNACTCCTTNATTATAAATTCGGATCCTTTNACCGTTTTTTCGGATATTGTTTTCATATTTTTAAAAATAATTTAATGCTTGTTCTTCTTCAATTTGATTTTTAATAGCTGTAATAACTTCATAAAAGTTTTTTATTTTTCTTTTGTCAATTTTTTTTTCAAGACCATTATTAAATTCTAGCACAATTTTTTTTGAAAGATCTCTTTTTTGTTTNCCTTTTTTGGTTAAATAAATAAGCACNCCCCTNCCATCTTCTGGGTTAGGTTTTCTTGATATAAGNCCTCTTTCCTCCATTGTATTAAGAAGTCTNGACAAACTTGTACTTTCCATACCCATTTTTGGTCCCAAAGTTGTAGAAGGTGTTCCATCAGCATCAACACTCAGTAGAGTAAANGCCATGGTCATGGTTCCACCATATTTCAAAGCNTTCTCNTTATACATGTTAGTAATTTGTTGCCATGTAGTCCTTAATGCATACTCAATAGTTTCCTTTTTCAAAGTAATTTTTGAATAAAAATAACAAAAAATATTATGCAGGAATACTATTCTTGAATAATTTATTTAAAAAAATCTAACTATAAATTTTTTCTTTTAAATGAATATATTTTTTTAGTATTGATTTTCTCTTAAGTTTCATAGTAGGAGTCAAAAGACCATTTTCAATTGACCATATCTGAGGAGTCAGTTCAAACTTTTTAATTCTTTCCCAATCACCAAATTCTTGGTTTATTTTGTCTATCTCACGGGTTATTTTAATTAACAATTCTTCTTTTTTACAAATGTTTTTAAAATCATCTAAAAAGGTAAATTTATTTTTTTGTAACCATTTTTTAATATATTCAAAATCCGGCTGAATTAGGGCGCTTGGCATTTTTTCACCTTCACCAATGACCATTATTTGTTCTATAAATGGCGATCTTTTCATTTTATTTTCAATTACTTGAGGAGCTATATATTTCCCTCCCGATGTTTTAAAAAGTTGTTTTTTTCTATCTGTAATTTTTAAGAATCCATCTTTGTCTATTTTTCCTATGTCACCTGTATGAAGGAAATCCTTTTTGATTGTTTCTGATGTTAATTTTGAATTCTTGTAATATCCTTTCATCACGTTAGGCCCTTTACATAAAATTTCACCATCTTTTGCAATTTTCACCTCTATACCTTCAATGATTTTTCCTACGTATCCAAATTTTGTTCCACCTTTTATAGGTTCACTAATTGATATTACTGGTGATGATTCGGTAAGTCCATAACCCTCCATAATTTTAATTCCCGCAGCTGTAAAAATTTTTGCAAGTCGAGGTTGAAGAGGAGCACTCCCAGAACAAATTAATTCTAGCTTTCCCCCCAATGCATTTTTCCATTTTGAGAAGACCAAAAATCTAGCTATCATAAGCTTAATATTGTAAAAAAATCTATTTTGTTTTTCAATATCAAATCTATCAGCAATTGAAATAGACCATTTGTATAAACTTTTTTTTACTCCCTTGAATTCCTCAGCTTTACCTTCTATTTTATCAAATATTTTTTCAATCAGTCTAGGTACAGCTGTCATATAAAATGGTTTTATTTCATTTAGATTTTCTGAAATAGTTTCTAATGATTCTGCAAAATAAATTTCAACTCTACTGTAATAATACATGTAAATAATTATTCTCTCAAAAATATGGCATAGGGGTAAAAAACTAAGAGCCTTATTTTTGTTTTCCATAGGAGGTAACCTTTTAGATGCTGATAATATATTGGAAACTATATTTCTATGTGTAAGCATTACCCCTTTGGGGACACCTGTTGTTCCGGACGTATATATTATAGTTGCTAAATCATCAGGTATAACTTCTTTCTTTTTTACATTAACCTTGCCTTGCAGGGATTTGTTATCATTTTCAAATAAAAGATTCCAATTTGAGCAATTTTGAAATTCATCAAAGGAATAAATTTTTTTCAATTTTGTTTTGTCCATTATTTTATGAATCTTATCGAATACATCTTTATCAGAAACAAAGCATATTTTACTTTCGGAATGATTTAAAACATATTGAAATTCTTTTTCGGAAATTGTTGGATATATAGGTACAGTTACTCCTCCGACTTGTAAAATTGAGTTGTCAACTATACACCATTCAGTTCTGTTTTGAGTTGAGATTAAAGCTATTTTGTCTCCCTTCTTTATACCAATCTCAATTAATTTTCTTGAAACAATTTGAACTTTTTCAAAAAAATCGTGAGTACTCAAGGATACCCATTTTCCGTCATATTTGGTGTTAATTGACTTATCAAGGGGATTATTTAGCTGATACTCTAAAAAGTCAAAGAGTCGTTTTGGTTTTTTCACAACACAATTTAAAAATATTAATTTTTAAATTAAATTTATTTATGATTCATTAACCATTTATAAGCATTTTCAAATGCAATTACCCAGGGGCTTACTATATCATTTTTTCTATTTTCTGGATAGTGACCCCAGTTCCAGGGAAACGTAGATCTCTCTAGGTGAGGCATCATTACTAGGTGTCTACCATCTTTACTGCATAGCATAGCTGTATTAAAATCTGAACCGTTAGGATTTGAAGGATATTTCCCATAATAATATTTCCCTGGGATTTCATATTTTTCCTCTTCATATGGAAAAGAAAACTTTCCCTCCCCATGCGCAGACCAAATACCTAGGATAGTCCCCTCAAGTTTTTTCATCATTATAGAGCTACTTTCTTTAATTCGTACTGGCGAGAATATACATTCAAATTTACCTGAGTTGTTAAATTCCATTTTAGGTTTTTTTTCATCATGAGGGTTAATCATCCCCAATTCAATAAATAGTTGACAACCATTACATACGCCCAGAGTCAAAGTGTCACTACGATTAAAGAAGTCAGTTATAATCTTTTTTGCATTAGAATTGTATTTAAATGCACCTGCCCATCCTTTAGCTGAACCTAAAACATCAGAATTTGAAAACCCACCAACTGCAACCAGAAAATTAATATCTTTTAAATTTTCTCTTCCTTCAATTATATCTGTCATATGAACATCTCTGACTTTAAATCCACACATGTCCATTACAAAGGCCATTTCCCTCTCAGAATTACTGCCTTTTTCCCTTAAAACCGCAGCATTAATGGTATATTTTTTTTTCTTTGGGTAAATACCACTAAACCCANTAGGAAATTTAAATTTTAGTGGTTGTTTTACAACATTTTCTGNCCTCATTTTAGCAAAATTTTCCTTAGTTTGAAATTGTTCCATTTTGGAAGAAATTTTCATCCATTTTTTTCTGTATTTAGAAATTTGAAATTCTAATAACTGAGAGTGATTTTTTACTTTTAAAATAGGTTTTGTTAGTACACTACCTATTCTTATACATTTGATTTTTTCTTTTTTTAATATTGATTCAATATCAAATTTTGACTGGAGTATCAATCCTATTTTTTCTGAAAATAATACTTTTGAAGTGTCCTGTTCTTCTATCTCATCTAAATCTATATGCATACCTATTTCTAAGCTAGAGAAACACATTTCCATGAGAGTAGTTATTAATCCTCCGGAACCAANATCGTGTCCTGATGATATTTTTTTATCATTAATTAGTTTTTGAATTATATTAAATGCTCTTTTGAAATATNAATAATCTTTTATTGTTGGTGCTTTTTTACCTATNGATTTATGAATTTGAGCAAATGCAGATCCTCCTAAATAAAAGTTATCATTAGACATATCAATATAATATATATCTCCTCCTTTTTCTTTTAAAACAGGAGATATGATATTAGTAATATCAGAACAGTTTCCAGCTGCGGTAATAATAACAGTACCTGGACACAAAACATTCATTTTATCATATTTTTGTGTCATTGATAATGAATCTTTTCCGGTAGGTATGTTAATTCCTAAATTAATTGCAAAAGTTGAACATGCCTCAACTGCCNTGTAGAGNCTATGGTCTTCGCCTTTATTTCTACAAGGCCACATCCAATTGGCTGACAAAGAAACACTTTCTAGTCCTTTTTCCAGGGGTGCCCAAATTATGTTTGTAAGTGATTTAGCGATTGAATTAATACTTCCAATTTTAGGATTAATTAATCCAGTAAGTGGGGAATGACCAATAGAAGTGGCAACTCCATTTTTTCCTTGATAGTCCAAAGCCATTACTCCGCAATTGCTTAATGGGAGTTGAAGCTCGCCAACACACTGCTGCTGAGCAACTTTTCCTGTAACACATCTATCAACTTTGTTTGTTAGCCAGTCTTTTGAGCCTACTGATTCAAGTTGAAATATTTTTTCAATGTTTTCTTCAATTTTATTTTTATCATAAACAATTTCTTCGAAGGTTTTATTACTCGTTTGATCTTTAATTATCGTTTTTGGAGAATTGCCAATTAAGTCTCCTATCTTCATATTTAAAGGAGTATCATTGTTTTTTTTCGAAAAAAAAGCAAAATTATTGTCTCCGGTAACTTCTCCTACAACATAAAAAGGCGCCCTTTCTCTTTTTGCAATTTTTGATGCTAATTCTATATCTTTTGAAGAAATTATAAGCCCCATTCTCTCTTGAGATTCATTTCCGATAATTTCCCTGTAAGACAGTGTTAAATCTCCGATTGGTAAATTATCAATATTTACTTTACCACCACATTCTTCAAGTAGTTCAGATAGGCAGTTAAGATGCCCTCCAGCTCCATGATCATGAATAGAAACTATTGGGTTATTTGAGCTTTCAACCATTGANCTAATTGCATTNGAAACTCTTTTTTGCATTTCTGGATTAGACCTCTGAACTGCATTTAGTTCAAGTTGAGTTTTAAATTTTCCAGTATCTGATGAAGATACTGCAGCTCCACCCATACCTATCCTGTAATTNTCACCACCAATAATTACAACTTTATCACCTTTTTTAGGTTTAAATTTTTTTGATTGATCAGCTTTACCGAANCCAATCCCTCCAGCTAGCATAACNACTTTGTCGTATCCATAAAAAGTTTCATTCTCTTTATGTTCAAAAGTTAAAATAGATCCGTTGATTAAAGGTTGACCAAATTTGTTACCAAAATCAGAAGCACCATTTGANGCTTTAGTTAAAATATCCCTCGGAGACTGNTAAAGCCATTTTCTTTTAAATATTGANTTGAATAAATTTTTATGTTGCAATCCAGTGTAGGAGGTCATATATACAGCACTTCCAGACAGAGGCAAGGAACCTCTTCCCCCAGCCAATCTATCCCTAATTTCACCTCCACTCCCAGTTGCTGAGCCATTAAATGCTTCGACAGTTGTGGGGAAATTATGTGTTTCTGCTTTTATTGAAATAACTGATTTAAAGGATTNCTTTACATATTCACTTGGTAANTTTCCTTTTAAAGGTGCAAACTGTTCTATTTNAGGTCCTTCTATAAATGCGACGTTATCTTTATATGCTGAAATAATTGNATTNGGATTAATTTTGGATGTTTTCTTTATCATTTCAAATAAACTTNATTTTTTGACCTTATNATCTATCGAAAACTGACCATTAAATATTTTATGNCTGCAGTGCTCAGAATTNACCTGTGAAAAACCAAAAACNTCAGAATCAGTTAGTTTCCTTTTCAGTTTGTTGGAAAGATCCNCTAAATATTCTATTTCTTCTACACTTAGTGCAAGGCCCTCCTCAATATTAAAAAGATTAATATCATTAATTTCCTTTATTTTTTCTGGAGCTATGCTATTTTCAAAAATATTTTGATCAAGTTTTGCGTATTTTGTAAATANCATTGGATCAAAACTTTTACTACTGTGAAAACTAAAAAACTCTTCAATTCTTAAAATTTTTTCAATTCCCATTATTCTGGTAATTTCAACAGCATTAGTACTCCAGGGTGACACCATCGAAGATCTTGGTCCATAAAAACTTCCCTTAATTTCAGAGACTTCAATTTTAGACTCGTTATTAAAAAGCCAGTAAAGTTTATCTAAATCAAATGTTTGGAGTTTTGAAGTTGATTGAACTACATATACCTTTTTTTTCTTATTACCGAAAAATTCAATCATTCAATTTTNTTTACAACCAAAAATACATTTTATCTAATTTATTTTAGCTCATGAAGGGGACTAAATANTTTTTTTTCTCNTACGNTTATTCACATTTATTTTTGAAATGTTTGCATTTCCACAAGTTGTTTATATTTNCCNTTAATTGATATTAGCTTTTTATGCGTACCAGTTTGAATTATTGTTCCATTTTCCATAACAACTATCAAATCAGCCTTTTGAATTGTATTTAGNCTGTGTGCAACAATAATAGTNGTTCTATTTNTNGATAACTTTTCAATAGCATCTTGNACCATNTTTTCAGAGACTGAATCTAGAGAAGAGGTAGCNTCATCCATTAATAAAATTTGGGGGTCTTTNAGAACTGCTCTAGCAATTGAAATTCTCTGCTTTTGCCCACCTGATAGTTTTCCTCCACCATCACCAATATTAGTGTTATATTTTTCTTTNAGCTTAACAATGAAGTTATGGGCGTTTGATGTCTTAGCTGCTGATATTATTTCATCAAAACCGTGTTTTTCTTTTCCTAAACTGATATTGTTATTAACTGTGTCATTGAACAATATCGGTTCTTGAGTAACAAGCCCGATACAGTTACGNAAAGACCGCTTACTTATTTTTTTTATGTNTATTCCATCGATNAGAATTTCNCCTTTTTTAACATCATAAAATCTATTTAATAAATTTATTAATGTCGTTTTACCACTTCCTGATTCACCAACAATAGCAACTTTACTTCCTTTCCTTATTTTCAGATTAATTTTGTTGATAACCTTTTTTTCACCGAATGAAAATGAAATATTTTTAAAATGTATTTCGTTTTTAAATTGATCTAACTCGACGTTGGAATTTTGATTAGAAATATAATTAAATGCATTCAATAGACTAAGAATTCTCTCAGCCGCTGAATTACCTTTACTAATAGCATAAGATGCTTTGCTTATTGCTTTAGCTGGTGTAAGTATATTATAGGCTAAAAGCATAAAAGACATAAAAACAGATGCTTGTAATGTATTCTCAATTAACACTAGCTTACCCCCATACCATAATAGACAACCAATTACAATGATACCCAAAAACTCACTNAAAGGAGAAGCTAAGTTTTGCCTGTTNATCAAATTATTGTTGAAATAAAAAAATNTGTTTGTAGAATTCGAGAANTTATTAAAAAATTGTTTTTCTGCAAAAAATGCCTTNATAATGTTTAAACCGCTTAAAGTTTCNTCTAAAATTGAAAGAAACTCTCCCTGTTCTTTCTGAACTNGATCTGACTGTTTTTTTAAAGATTTTCCAATAATGGATATTAATAATCCTGATGCCGGAATAAAAGCTACAGCAAATAAAGTTAAATGAACATTGACTTTAATCATCATTATCAATGTGAAAATGATTGTTAAAGGCTCTCTAACTAATACCTCTAAAATTGATAAAAAAGAAGTTTGGATTTCTATGACATCTGCAGATAGTTTTGAAATTGTATCCCCTTTTTTTCTTTTTTTAAAGTAGCCGATTGGTAATTCTAAAATTTTTGAATAAAGANTATTTCTTAAATCTTTTAAAATTCCATTTCTTAAGAATGTTATAAAGAAAAGAGCAAGGTAATTGAATACNTTTTTTAGAAAAAATAAACTGATAATTAAGAAAATGGAAATAATTAGTGCATCTAAAGGATTTTTATCTAATGCAATATTTAATTCATAATTTATTTTATTTGTTAAGTAATTTTCTATGGTTGGAAATCCTTCATAAACTGGCTTTTCAGTAATCTTTGGTGTTGTACCGAAAAGGATATTTAGCATTGGTATCATCGAAACGAATGATAAGGCGCTAAAAAAAGCATAAAGAACATTAAAGAAAATATTTAGAAAAATATATAATTTATAGGGAATCGCATATTTTAGAATTTCTTTAAAGTATTTCATCTAATTGAAATGTTTTATTATTTGTTTTACTTTTTTTTCTAGTTTATTAGATTCTTTATTTAAATCAAAAGTGTTGTTGTACTCAGAATATAAATTAATGTAAAACTTTATTTTAGGTTCAGTACCACTTGGTCTTACTGAGATTCTCGAATTGTCTTCTAAGTAATAAATAATCAGGTTAGTTTTTGGTAAATCTAATTTTTTTGTTTTACCAGTTTTTAAATACGACAAACCTGTTTTGTAATCATCAATTTTTGAGATATTAATATCAGCGATAGTTTTGGGAGGATTCAATCTTAAAAGTTCAATTTGTTTTTTAATTTCGGCAGACCCCTTTCGTCCTTTTTTAGTTATGGTATAAAGTTTATCGTAATAAAATCCGTAGTCCTTGTAAATCTCAATAAGATAGCTAATTACTGTTTCTCCTTTTGATTTTAAAAAAGAAAACATATCACAAAAAAGCAAGCTAGCACTTGCAGCATCCTTGTCTCTAACCTCATTTCCGTATAAAAAACCAAAACTTTCTTCACCGCCACATAAAAATGTTTTCTTATTCTCTTTTTCTATAACATCGGCGATCCATTTAAAACCTGTATGACATAATTTGCATTCAATTTTGTTTTTTTTAGCTATTTTTTCAAACAGTGGAGACGAAACTAATGTGGATGAGACGAAAAAATTTTCTTTTTTGAATTCTTTTCTTTCTAATAAAAATGAAAGAAACAAAACCATTAACTGATTGCCATTTAACAAGATCCATTTTTTTTTAAAATCCCTAACTCCCACTCCAAGTCTGTCTGCATCGGGATCAGTTGTAATGATTATTTCTCCATTTATTTTGTCAGCTAAAAGTATAGTCTGTTCAAATGCACTTTTATCTTCTGGATTCGATGAATTTGTATTTAAAAAGTTTTCATTAATAAAACACTGATTTTCGACCAAATTAATGTCCTTGTAACCAGCTTCATTTAATAATGGAGGAATACTTTTTATCCCAGTTCCGTGTAGAGAGGAGTATACTATTTTTAATTTTTCTCTATTTTTTTTCTCTAAAACACTATTTAAAATAATTTTTTTAAAATAAATTTTATCAAAGTTGTCATCTATAATCTTTACTTTACTTTTATTATTATCCCATTTTATTTGATTAAAATTTAGTTTTTTAATTGATTCAGATATCTTTTTATCATCGGGAGGAACAATTTGACCTCCAAAACTATTATAAACCTTATATCCATTGTACTCTGGCGGATTATGAGAAGCAGTAATCATGATTCCACCATCAGCATTAAAATTTCTGATTGAAAAAGAGAGTAAGGGGGTTGGCCTAACATCATCAAAGAGAATAACATTAAAATTATTCGCTGAAAGAACTTTTGCAACTTCATTTGAAAAAAACTTACTATTTCTACGATTATCATATGCGATAATTAGTGTTTTNTGTTTTTTTTTNAAAGTTTTATTTAGATGATCTGCAAGTCCTTGAGTGAATTTGGATATNGTATATTTNTTGATTCTATTGCTTCCTATTCCCATAAGCCCCCTAATGCCNCCAGTNCCAAATTCCAGNTCGGANTGAAACCTTTCATTCAATTCATCTTCATTCTTTTCAAGTTCAATTATCTTTTTGATAGTTTCCTTATCGAATGGTTTATTTTTCCAAATACTTACTCTATCTGCTATTTTCATCTACATTAATTGACTCGGATATGGAATATTGATTGCTGTTTTTGTGCCTNCCATTAATCAGTTCACCGAGAAAACCAGCTACAAAAAGTTGTCCCCCTAGAATCATTGTGGCTAAAGCAATGTAAAATTCTGGTCTTTGTGCAATCATTCTGCTGTCNTTATTTAAAAACAATTTATCAAAACCTATATATACTGAAAAAAATAGTCCAATAAAAACTAGAACTAATCCCCAGAGTCCAAAAAAATGCATCGGTCTTCTACCAAATTTTTTTAAAAAAATTAAGGTTATTAAATCCAATAAACCATTTATAAATCTACTAAAACCAAATTTTGAATATCCAAATTTTCTTTTTTGATGTTTCACAATTTGCTCACCTATTCTGGTAAAGCCTTTATTAGCTGCAAGCAAAGGGATATATCTATGCATCTCGCCATATAATTCTATGGATTTGACAACTTCTTTTTTATATGCTTTTAAACCTGAATTGAAGTCATTTAAATTTATTCCAGACGCTTTTCTCGCAGCAAAGTTGAATATTTTTGAGGGAATATTTTTAAAAATTAAGGAGTCATATCTCCTTTTTTTCCATCCTGAAATTATATCTAATTTTTCACTAATTATTCTATTATAAAGATTTGGAATTTCATCAGGACTATCTTGTAAATCAGCATCTAATGTGATTATAACTTCACCTTTTGATAAACTAAAACCTGCATGTAGAGCTTGAGATTTTCCAAAATTTCTAGAAAATCGAACAGCAAGAGTTTGATTGTCTTTTTTTGTGATTCTTTTAATTTTTGACCAAGAATCGTCATTGCTACCGTCGTCTATAAATATGATTTCATAAAAAATATTCATTCTTTTGACAACTTTTGATATCCATTGATGTAGCTCACTTAAAGACTCACTTTCGTTAAAAGAGGGAATAATAATGCTGAGGTTCATCATATAAAATGATTTACGCTAAGTTACGAATAACTAATCACCTAGATTTTTTAAAAATTAGACCCAATATGAGTGAGGAGAAAAAACCACTTATTAATGAAAAAATAATGAGCACAGTAATTATTACAAATGGAGTGGAAAATTTTTCTTGAAAAGAAAGAATTTGATCAAGTTGTTCTTCAGAAATTTCTGGGTTTTGTTCTAAAATTTTCATTTCTGTAACCTCAAGAGATTTAGTTAGTGTTTCTGTGTCCAAAAAATTTATAAGTATTATTGTATAAATAGAAATGTAAATTGCACTAATCAAAACAATACCCATTCCCATTTTTATTGAATCACCTAAAGATAAAATTCCAGCACTAGTTTTTCTGTAATCTAAAAGCGCTATGATTATAACGCTGACTGAAATCCCATAGTTAACTAGGTTTATGCTGTTTTCTTGCGCATAGTGAAGGTCAAGGAAAAATATCATTAATGCAAAGACTATTGACACCACTCCCAAAATATTTCCATAATGCAAAATAAAATCTCTAACAGATTTCTTTGTTTTATTAAACATGTATTAATTTTTTGTTGTATAAATTTAGAAAAAACAATTACATTTGTCTGAATTTTTTAATAAACAAAAATGAAAAAGGATATTCACCCCGAAAACTATAGACTTGTTGCTTTCAAAGATATGTCCAATAATGATGTATTTATTACTAAATCAACGGCCCCCTCAAAAGAAAAGATAAAGGTTGATGGCGTGGAGTATCCGTTAATCAAACTGGAGATTTCAAGAACATCTCATCCATATTACACTGGAAAGTCGAACCTTGTAGACACTGCTGGAAGGATTGATAAGTTTAAAACTAAGTATGGAAAAAAGCAAACTCAAACTAAGAGTGAGTAGATTACTATAACTATTTTTAATTATCTAAGTTTTGAACCCAGTAAAGACCAAATCTTTAACTAAAATTGCTTTCAAAACCCTTGGATGTAAATTAAATTTTACAGAAACAGAAGAGATTGCAAAGAAGTTTAAATCAGATATTTATGTGAGAGTTGATCCAAATGATGTAGCTGATATATACGTTTTTAACACCTGTTCCGTTACCGAAAATGCAGACAAGAAATTTAAAAATTTAGTTAGAAAGGTAAATAAATTAAATAAAAATGCCTTTATAGCTGTTATAGGTTGTTATGCTCAGTTAAAAACCCATCAAATTTCAAAAATCAACGGAGTTGACTTGGTTTTAGGAGCTTCAGAAAAGTTTAATTTAGACTTATTTATAAATAGAAAAAATAAAGCAAAAATTTCTAAAACATACTCCTGTTCAATTGATTCTTTTAAAGATTTTAATTCTAGTTTTTCTGATAAAAATTCATCAAGAACACGTTCATTCTTGAAAATTCAAGATGGTTGCGATTATAAATGTACCTATTGCACAATACCAATTGCAAGGGGTCAATCTAGAAGTGATAGTATTGAAAATGTTGTCAAAAATGTAAAAAAAATTGCTTCAAACGGTTTTAAAGAAATAGTTCTTACNGGAATCAATNTAGGAGATTTTGGTAATGTAAATGGTAAATTGAAAGAAAAAGGNAAGGGATTATTAGCTCTTTTAAATGAACTAGANAATATTNTTGGTGTTAAAAGGTATCGAATTTCTTCAATTGAACCNAATTTATTATCNGATGAAATAATAAAATTTGTATCTNAAAGCAAAAAATTTTTACCACATTTTCATATCCCATTACAAAGTGGGAGTGATGAAATCCTCAGAGATATGAAAAGACGTTATAATTCAACTTTTTATTCAAACCTTATTTCCAAGATAAAAAAATTAATGCCCAATGCTAGTATAGGTGTAGATGTAATTGTTGGTTTCCCGACTGAAACACATGATATATTTCTTGATACATACAATTTCTTAAATAATTTAGACGTTTCGTATTTTCATGTATTCAAATACTCTGACAGAGAAAATACAATTTCGTATGGTATGCAAGATAAAGTATCCGAAAAAGATAAAATTTTGAGAAGTCAAGTTCTTAGAGATTTATCAATAAATAAGAAAAATAAATTTTATAAAAATAATCTCAATAAATTTCATAATATTTTGTGGGAATCTGAAAACAAGAAAGGTTATATACACGGACTCTCTTCAAACTACATCAAGGTTAGACAATTTTGGAATCCATCACTTATTAATACTTTAGAAAACAAGGAGTTGGTTGGTATTGACGAGGAAGGTTTTGCAAGAATTAATTAAAGTTTAATTCCTACTGGTAATAAGTGTTTGTAAGATTTATTTTTTCTTAAAAAACCAGCAATGTGAGGGCTTGTAGGAACAACTTTCAAATTTTTTTCTGAGACGTAATCAAGAACTAAGGAAATGAATTTGTTTTTAAATTCTATTGAATCAATTTCTTTTGGAACAATAAGTTTTGTTAAGAAAATTTTTCTTTCTTGTTCAGCATACTCTATTCTAGCCATTGCATTTCCTTTAATGAGCTCAAACTGTCTTAAAAATTTATTGTTGTCAAGTTCTTTAACTTCCATGTAATGTTTTGGTCTATGAATGTAACTAATTAAAAAT
>PBVB01000056.1 GCA_002728075.1 Flavobacteriaceae bacterium | reverse complement strand
AATAGATTGATTCCTATTTTAAAAGTTTTAGTAAAAAAATTTGATTCAGCTATTTTTTCAGTAGACACTTTTAGATCTCAAATAGCTAAAGCATCTTTAGACGAAGGAGTCTCTGTAATTAATGACATAACAGCAGGGGAATTTGATGCTAGAATGCTTCCCTTGGTTGGAAAATATAATGGAGTTTATATTGCAATGCATATGCAAGGACTCCCCCATAATATGCAAAAAAACCCTAATTATAAAAATATTACCTCCGAAATACTAACTTTTTTTTTAAATAAAATAGAATCTTGTCGTTTGAATAATATTAGTGATATAATTATTGATCCAGGTTTTGGATTTGGAAAAAAAATAAATCAAAATTTTACAATTCTAAAAAATTTAGAAATTTTTCAAGAATTAAATGTCCCCATACTAGTTGGTTTTTCTAGAAAATCGATGATTTATAAATCACTGAATATAGAATCTGCTGATGCTTTAAACGGTACGTCAGTTTTAAATACTATCGCTCTTATGAAAAAGGCAAATATTTTAAGAGTCCATGATGTAAAGGAGGCAAAAGAATCAATTGAACTATGCAGAAAACTATTTTAGTTTCTTAATTTTATTAAAATTTTTAATGGAGAACCTAAGTTTTTTAAAATTTAATTTTGTTGACGCTCTAGACATTATTTTAGTAGGCCTTCTTCTATTCTATTTTTACAAACTTGTGAAGGGAACAGTCGCAATAAATATTTTTTTAGGGATTGTTATAATTTATCTAATATTTCAACTAACAGTGACCCTAGAAATGAATGTATTAAGTAATATTTTAGGAAATTTTATAAGCGTTGGTTTTTTTGCATTAATTGTTGTATTTCAACAAGAAATTAGAAAGTTTTTATTGTTAATTGGCTCTACTAATTACACAAGCAGGAAAAGTTTTCTCAAATATTTCAATTTTTTAAATTACGAGGTAGAGAAAGAAATTCTTTTAGATACCNTATTACTATCTGATTCATGNTTTAATATGAGTAAAGATAAAANAGGAGCAATAATTGTTTTAGAGCAAAGCAATAGCCTNGAATTTATAAAGTCTAGTGGAGATGAANCTAAAATCGAAATAAGTCCCCAAATAATCGAATCCATTTTTTTTAAAAATGGGCCATTGCATGATGGAGCAATAATAATAAAGGGAAACACAATTACAGCAACAAGAATTATTCTTCCAGTTTCAGATTCAACTTCTATCCCAAAAAGGTACGGCTTAAGACATAAAGCAGGGATAGGAATAACGGAAAAAACAGACGCATTAGTAATTGTTGTTTCAGAACAAAGAGGGGATGTAACTTACATTAAAGACGGAGAATTGGAAAGAATCTCTTCAAGTAAAAAATTACAAGAAGTTCTAAAAAATGATCTTTCTTCTTAATTTACTTTTTCTTTATTTAACTGAAGTTGATATAGTTTTTTATAGTATCCTTGTTCAATTTTTAAAAGTTCTGAGTGTGTCCCCTTTTCTACTATTTTACCTCTTTCAAAAACAATAATTTTATCAGCTTTNTTTATAGTAGTAAGCCTATGTGCAATTATTATGGATGTTTTGTTTTTAATAATTCTATCAGTTGCAGTTTGTATAAGTTCTTCTGTGAAGGAATCAATTGAAGAAGTTGCTTCATCTAGAATTAAAATTCTTGGATTAGAAATATAGGCCCTTAAAAAAGATATAAGTTGTCTTTGTCCTGAAGAAAGGGTTGTTCCTCCTTCATTTACAATATGTTTAAATCCATTAGGTAATTTTTTAATAAATTCCTCAATTCCAATTTCACTGGCTGCTTTTTGGACGTCACGCAGTGAGATTTTAGGGTTGTATAGAGTTACATTATTAAATATACTGTCTGCAAACAAAAATATATCCTGAGAAACACTTGCTACGTGTGACCTTAAATTGTCTTTTGAAACTTTTTTAATAGAAACTCCATCAATTTTTATGTCACCTTTTTCAAAATCATAGAGAAGAAGAATAAGGTTTATTAGNGTTGACTTNCCTGAACCAGTAGAACCGACTAACGCAATTTTTTCACCAGCATTAATATTAAAATTTATATTTTTTAAAACTTCTTGTCCNCTNACATAAGAAAAGTATAAATTCTCAATATNTATAGCACCTTTTAAATTAATTGGCAGTTCNATTAGCCTATTATTCTCAAATTTTTNTTTGTCAAGTATTTCAAAAACCCTATCTGCNGCCACCATCCCCATTTGAAGTGTATTAAACTTGTCTGCAATTTGTCGTAATGGACGAAATAAATTTTGAGATAATTGAATAAATAAAAATAATACACCTAAAGAAAAATCATTATCAGAGTAAGCTCTTAAACCACCATACCAAACCAAAAGACCAAGAGTNATTGATGTTGATAATTCAGCAANTGGAAAAAAAATAGAGTTATACCAAACGGTTTTTANCCANGCATTTTTATGCCNATTATTTATAAGTTTAAATGCTTCTAATTCTTTNNTTTCTCTGTTAAAAATTTGTACTATTCTCATACCAGTAATTCTCTCTTGAAGAAATGTATTNATATTTGAAATCTCTACCCTAACTTGTTCAAAAGCTTTTTTCATNGACTTTTGAAATATTCTTGTAGCAACAATTATTAATGGAAGAATCGAAAAAACAACTAAAGAAAGTTCGAGGTTAATTACAACCATAACTATAACAACTAATGTCATCTTTAAAAGATCAGCAAATATCATGAATAACCCCTGACTAAAAATATTTGCTATTGATTCAATATCATTGACCGAACGGGTAACCAGTCTTCCCACTGCTGATTTATCAAAAAACATCATTTTGAAACTTACCAACTTTTTAAANAANGAAACTCTAATGTCCTTNATTATCATTTGACCTAGCCAATTNGCNTAAAACACAAANANATATTGAAAAANAACTTCAAGTAAAAGAACAATTAGCATTAAAAAAATAAAAGTCATTAATCCATTAAAGTTTCTAGGAGTAATATAGTCATCTACAGTGATTTTTAATAAATAAGGATTTAATGTTGAAAATAAAGAAAGTAAAATTGCAGATATCAAAACTGCGTAATAAGTATTTATATATGGCTTTGCATAAACCATTACTTTTTTAAATAGTTTTAAATCAAAGTATGAAATATTATTTTTTTTCATTTTTTAAAAAAATATGTTCTGGATATTCAACATCTAATAGATACAAACCAGAAGCAGGAACAGAAAATCCAGCTTTTCCCCTGTCTCTTTGAATAATTACTTTATTAAAGTCTTCAATTGAAATTTTATTTTCACCAACCTCAATAAGTGTCCCAACAATCGCTCTAACCATATTTCTGAGAAATCTATTTGCAGTGATTGTAAATTCGGCTAGATTGTCTTGAAAGGTCCAATCTGCTCTTGAAATGTCACATAAATAGTTTGTAACATCTGATCTTGATTTAGAGAATGATTTAAAATCTTTATGGANAAGAAGAATTTGAGACGCTTTTTTTATTTTATTGAAATTAATATTTTTTTTTAATTCAAAACATCTTTCATGTTTAAATGGATCTTTAGAGAAAGAGATTTTGTAGATGTAAGTTCGTGAAATTGCATCAAAACGGGCATGGGCGTTATCAACAACTTTTATAATTTTTTTAATACTTATACTATAATCTAAAAAACTATTAAGTTGATTGACTAAGTTTGATTCGATTTCTTCATTGATATTTGCGTCGAAGTGAGCATACATATTGATTGCATGAACTCCAGTGTCAGTTCTACCAGCAGAAACTAATAAAATNTTTTCNTTCAAAATTATNGAAATTGCATCTTCTATTGTTTGTTGAATANTTAAACAGTTTGGTTGTCGTTGCCATCCATGATATTTAGTTCCGCAATAACTAATTATTAAAAAATATCTCACACCACAAATATATTAGAATGACAATTCTTAAATTGAATTCANTTTNTTNTTTATTAAAAAATTGAAAAAAATTCTTGTTCTTTCAGACACTCATGGGTACATTGATGGCAGAATTGAGGAGTATGCAAAAAATTCTGATGAGGTTTGGCATGCAGGAGATTTTGGCTCATTAGAAGTTTTAAAAAAATTAAAAAAAATATCTTTTTTAAGAGGAGTATATGGGAATATCGATAATCATTATTTAAGAATAAGTCTCTCTGAGTTTGAAATATTTGAGGTTGAAAAATTAAAAGTTCTATTAATACACATCTCAGGGAATTCAAAAAACTTATCATCCAAGGTCGATACATTAATTAATTCTTATAAGCCTAATATTTTGGTTTGTGGACACTCCCATATTTTAAAGATTGAATATTTAAAATCAAAAAATATCTTGTACTTAAATCCTGGAGCTGCAGGCAAATACGGGTTCCATAAAATTAGAACAATGATAAAATTTGAGATTAATAATCAAGCTATTGATAATATGAACGTAATTGAATTAGGCAAAAGATCTAAAATTTAACGTATTCTATCTATTGAGTCAATCAAATTTTGATCCTTTTTAATTCCTCTTAGGCAAAGTAAAAGTAACAAAAGGCCAACTATACATAAAATAGTCTGATAATTTTGCAAAAAATTTAGTGAATCAACTTCCATATAAGTGAAAATTGATATTGATATCATAAAAAGCAGTTGTAAGGTTATGAGAAAGTTCACTAATTTAATTTGAGTTTTTCTTTTTTTAAAACTCAAAAGAGTAACAATTGAAAAAATAATTAATAAAATTAGTACTGATGAAAATATGTCAACTTTATTAATAAAAAAATGAAACAAACTCTTGTATGATAAAGACATATACAGTAAAAAACATTTAATAACTATATAAAGAANAATGTATAATGATTGAATTCTTTGAATCATATATTGAAAATTAAAAAAAAATAAGTTCACTTTCATATTTTTTTGTAATATTGCATTGTAATACTCTTATTTCAAAGNGTATTNTTTCCCACAAATTTTATCAACTTCACAAACATGTATGACATATCCACATTAAAAGAAAAAAAAATATCTGAATTACAGGATATTGCAAAATCTTTAAAAATTAAAAAAATTACTAGTTTAAAAAAACAAGANTTAATNTANCAAATCATTGACTTTTTNTCTACAAATCCCGAAACTAATCCTAAATCTGAAATATTGAAAGAAGATTCGTCTTCAGAAAACGACAATAAATTAAGTTTCAAAAAGAGTACTGATAAAATCGAATCATCAACTGAAAAAAACAGTTTTTATAAAAACGACAAGGGGGCNAANAAANCCTTCAATAAACCAAATCCTAAAAATAGAAATCAGCATNGTCACAAAAACTATGATAATTTTCATAATAGAGACAACAGAAATAGNTANAAAGAACCTGATTACGAGTTTGATGGAATTATAAACTCAGAAGGTGTTTTGGACATAATGAATGAAGGATATGGTTTTTTAAGNTCATCTGATTATCACTATTTATCATCACCTGATGACGTTTACGTTTCTCAATCTCAAATTAGACTTTTTGGATTAAAAACAGGTGATACCGTGCTAGGAACAGTAAGACCTCCNAAAGAAGGTGAAAAATATTTTCCTTTAATCAAGGTTGTAAGTATCAATGGGCAGGAGCCCAAAGTTGTAAGAGATAGAGTATCNTTTGAGCATTTAACACCATTNTTTCCACAAGAGAAATTTAAGCTTGCGGAAAAACAAAATACTGTTTCCACACGTATTATTGATCTTTTTTCTCCAATTGGAAAGGGTCAAAGAGGCATGATTGTTTCCCAACCCAAAACTGGTAAAACAATGCTACTAAAAGACATTGCAAATGCNATTGCTGCAAATCATCCNGAGGTTTATCAAATAATCTTACTAATAGATGAAAGACCAGAAGAGGTTACAGATATGCAAAGAAATGTCAAGGGCGAGGTAGTCGCATCAACATTTGATGAACCCGCAGATAGNCATGTAAAGGTTGCGAATATAGTTTTAGAAAAAGCCAAAAGATTAGTTGAGTGTGGGCATGATGTTGTGATACTTTTAGACTCTATTACTAGACTTGCTAGGGCTTACAANACAGTTCAACCAGCATCGGGTAAGATNCTTAGNGGAGGTGTTGATGCAAATGCTTTACATAAACCAAAAAGGTTTTTCGGGGCTGCTAGAAATATCGAAAATGGAGGTTCTTTATCAATAATAGCTACTGCACTTACAGAGACAGGATCAAAAATGGATGAGGTGATCTTTGAGGAATTTAAAGGAACAGGTAATATGGAACTTCAATTAGATAGAAAGATATCTAATAGAAGAATTTTNCCAGCCATAGATTTAATATCATCCAGCACAAGNAGAGACGATCTTCTATTAGATGAAAATACAATTCAAAGAATGTGGGTATTAAGAAAATATCTTGCTGATATGAACCCTGTTGAAGCAATGGAATCGATGAATGATAGGTTTACTAAAACAGTAANCAATGAGGAGTTTTTAATTTCAATGAATTCCTAAAGAANTTTTTTTATAGTGAAGCTANGTGCTTTTCTAANTTAGATTTNAGGTTAGANGCTTTNTTCAANTGAATGATATTTTTCTTAACCANTTTATCTAANAAAGAAACNACTTNNGGNAGCTGTTTTTTGGCCTGTTTTTTATTTGAATTATTCCTTAAATCTCTAACCGCGTTTCTAGCTGTTTTATGCTGAAGTCTGTTTGCAGATCTTTTAACCTCACTAGAACGTATTCTTTTTATTGATGACTTATGATTTGCCATTTTTTTTCTTTAAGATGACAAAACTAATAAAAGCTCATTAAATAATAAAAAAATGTTTTAATTTCTTTTTTAAGAATTATTTGTTTAATATGTAGTTCTAAATCTTAGTTTTAAATTATGAAAAAAATCATTCTACTCATTTTATTGCCTCTAATTTATGTATCATGTGATAATTCCAAAAAAATAACACTTACAAAACTGGAAGGATCACCACCCTATTTGAATGCTAAAATAAGTACAGCATCAATAACTCTTGNTNACGAAAATGAATACGCATTTTCTTTTGATNTAAGTGACTATGAGCTAGGTGCACAAACCATCAATAATGTCGAAAGTCAATTGGCAAATTCAGGTAAAGGACAACACATTCATTTTATAGTAAATAATGGACCTTATTCTGCGCATTACATAAATAATTTTAAGAAAAAATTAAATAATGAAAACAATGTGATACTTGCGTTCTTATCAAGGTCTTATCATGAATCTGTAAAAAATCCAAATGCATTTATTTTGACTCAAATCGGTGAGAGCAAAATTGATTTAAACAATGAGTTTCTTTTTTACAGTAGACCAAAAGGAACATACAAAGGAAAAGATACTGAAAAATTACTTTTAGATTTTTACCTAATTAACACGACAATTTCCCCTGAAGGAAATAAAGTAAAAGCTACAATTAATGATACGGAGTTCATTATTACAGAGTGGGCACCCTACTATCTTCAAGGACTTCCAAAAGGAGAGATAAAAATTAAACTAGAACTTATAAATTCCAAGGGTGAATTAGTCGATAGCCCTTTTAATCCATCGATTAGAAGTGTAACTCTCGAATAATTCATTAGATGTCATCGTCCTTTTTCTACTATTTTTTCAGTGATTTCTCCAGTTGATTTATTTTTTAGAATAAGTTTTTTATCTCCATAATGTGTCATCTCCTCTTTAACGAGATAAAATTTTTCATCATGACTAGCAAATGTGCTTATCTTATCAACTTGGTGTTAAAAACAAACAAATACTGTTTGATGCCTTTTGAAAAATATTCAGGTTGATTATTTGTATAAGCCTGTTCATAAAGAGATACTAAATTTTTAACTGAATTTATAAATATTTTTTATTTTTAATTGCACTTTAAAACTTAAAAATGCAAACAAGAAGAAACTGGATTCGCTCATCAATTGGTTTAGGAGGGCTTTTGCTTGCACCTGAATTATCCCTTTCAAACGAAGAAATAAGAAAATTTAATCCTAGACCACTTTCTAAAACAATCAAACTTAGCTCTAATGAAAATCCCTACGGTCCATCAGAAAAGGTTCAAAAAGCTGTTATCAAAGCCTTTGATAATGGCTGCAGATATCCTCGGGTCTATTCAAATGCACTTGCTAAAAAATTAGCAAAATTACACGGGGTTAATCCAGAAAATATAATAATTACAGGCGGTTCAACAGAAGGTTTAAAAATAACTGGTTTGACCTTTGCGAATGGTGGTGGAGAAATTATTGCTGCGAA
>PBVB01000055.1 GCA_002728075.1 Flavobacteriaceae bacterium | reverse complement strand
GAAATGAAGAAAAAAAGAGCTCCTACCTTATGACTGTTTTGACCAAACCTTTTCCCCAAGTATTCATAGATGGAGGTTACATTATTCCTGTAGTATATAGGTAAGAGCACTAGGGCTACAACAAAGTAACCAAATAGATATCCAATAACAACCTGCAAGTATGTAAAGTTAGATTCTTGGATCCATCCAGGTACAGATATAAATGTTACTCCCGATAGTGAAGTCCCGACCATTCCAAATGCAACTATGTACCATTTGGAATTTCTATTACCAGTAAAAAAGTTTTTATCACTATCGTCCTTTCCTGTTATATATGAAACGATTAATAAAATTATGAAGTAAGAAATTACGAGTAAGAAAATATTTATTGGATCATTCACTGAATCAAAATTAAAATATTTATATAAATTGTTCTTGTAAAAAGTTTATATATGGATTTTCCATCGAAAATTTTAGAAAACACAGTAAATGAGATTTCTAAACTTCCTGGCATTGGAAAAAGAACTGCTCTAAGATTGGCTTTGCATATTTTAAAACAACCTGAAAATCATATAGATGCACTTGCTGATTCTATCAAAAATCTTAGAAAAAAAATCAATTTTTGCAGTGAATGTTATAATCTATCGGATAATGAAATTTGTGAGATATGTTTAAATCCAAATAGACAAAACGGAGAATTATGCGTGGTGGAAGATATAAGGGATGTAATGGCGATTGAAAATACTTCTCAATTCAAAGGGAGATATCATGTTCTCAATGGTTTAATTTCACCAATCGACGGTGTTGGTCCAGCAGATCTAAAAATTGATTCATTAATAGAAAAGATAAGGGGGGGTAAAATCAAAGAGGTTATTTTTGCCCTTAGCGCTACTATGGAAGGAGATACTACAATTTTTTATATTAATAAAAATTTATCAAGCTTTGAGATAAAAATTTCAACAATAGCGAGGGGTATTCCTGTAGGTGACGAGCTTGAGTATACCGACGAGATAACTTTAGGAAGGAGTATTCTGAAAAGAATACCATATACTGATTCAGTATAGAACTGATCAATATTTTGTAAATTTGCCGTAAATATAATTCTTCACAAAAATAATGGGTAAACTCTTTGTAACGTTACCATCGATGGGTGAGAGTATTAATGAGGCAACTTTGACCTCATGGCTTAANGATGTTGGTGATAAAATAGAAATCGATGAATCAATTGTTGAGGTTTCTACNGATAAAGTTGATTCAGATGTTCCNTCAGAGGTTTCNGGAATTTTAGTCNAGAAAAAGTTTAAAGTTAATGATGTAATAAAGGTTGGAGAGGTAATTGCGGTAATTGATTCGGAAAATAAGCAGGCTGCTGGTGATGAGGANCTGGAAGTAAATAAAACCGAATTAACTAATGAAGCTATCGTAGAAGACAAAACAGAAACTGTCCATCTTAGTAAACCTGAAGAAATTATTGTACCCAAAGAAATCCTAGATGTTGTAGAGGAACCGGTTTTTAAGGAAAAAGTTGATACACATAAAAATGAAATTGATGACACACTTTCATCAAAATACCTGTCACCGTTAGTTAGAAGCATAGCAAAAAAAGAGAATGTTTCAGACGACGAATTGCTTCTTATAAATGGGACTGGAGAGAAGGGTAGAATTACAAAAAATGATATTCTGAGTTTTATTTCCTCTAGAAATGAAAATAAAAATAAAATCTCTAAAAACGAGATAAATCAACTTAAGAAAGTAAATGAATTTGGTTTAGAGAATGAAATAATCTCAGAAATGACCAGGATTCAAAAAATCACTTCTGAACATATGGTTGAGAGTTACAAAAAATCTGTACATGTTCAGTCTTTTGTTGAGGCCGATGTCACTGAATTGTGGAACTGGTACTCTAAAAATAAAAATGAATTTTTAGACACTTATAATACTAAGTTAACTTTAACCCCTATTTTTATATCTGCCGTGATAAGAGCATTATCNGATTTTCCTATTNTAAATAGTAGTGTTGAAAATGATAAAATAATCACAAAAAAAAGAATAAATATAGGAATGGCGACTGCATTAGAAGGAGGGAATTTAATCGTCCCAGTTATTAAGGATGCAAACCATTTAAATTTGGCAGGTTTAGCAAAATCTGTAAATGATCTTTCAACCAGAGCGAGACAAAATCAACTTCAACCCGATGACACAAAGGATGGAACGTATACAGTAACTAATATTGGTAATTTTGGTTCAATTATGGGTACGCCAATAATTAATCAACCTCAAGTAGGTATTATTGCTTTTGGGGTAATAAGAAAAATGCCTTCTGTAATTGAAACCTCAAATGGGGATTTTTTAGGGATAAGGAAAAAAATTATTCTAACCCATAGCTATGATCACAGAATAATAAACGGAGCAGTTGGAGGTAATTTTGTCAAGCATGTATCAGATTATCTTGAAAACTGGGAAGCAAATACTAAATTAAGTTGATCTTTGATGAATCTCGCATTAGATAAACCATTATGTTTTTTTGATCTTGAAACTACTGGAGTTAATATAGTTAAGGATAGAATTGTGGAGATTGGGATAGTAAAATTATATCCTGAAGGTAAAAGAGAAAGTAAGTCTTGGCGTGTTAACCCTCAAGTAAAAATACCTTCAGAGGCTTCAGAGGTCCACGGTATAACTGATGCTATGGTGGAAAAATCTCCGATTTTTAAGCAGATAGCACCGGAGGTAAAAAACTTTTTACAAAACTGTGATTTGGCTGGATTTAATTCTGATAGATTTGATATTCCTCTTTTGGCAGAAGAATTTTTAAGATCAGAAGTTGAATTTGATATTGGAAAATTTAAAACAATTGATGTTCAGACTATTTTTCACAAAATGGAGAAAAGAACTTTAGAGGCAGCATATAAATTTTATTGTAATCAAGAAATGAAAAATGCTCATTCAGCTTTATCAGATGCTGAAGCTACTTGTGATATTCTTTTAGCTCAATTAGATTTCTATAAAGACCTTGAAAACTCCGTTAAATTTTTAAGCGAATTTTCGACTCATAAGAAATTTGTAGATCTTGCGGGGTTTATTGTTAGCGACAAAAACAACGTTCCTTCATTTTCATTTGGAAAACATAAAGGCAAATCAGTTGAAGAGGTACTTAAAAACGAGCCTGGCTATTTTGGCTGGATTTTAAATGCAGATTTNCCACTTTACACGAAAAAGGTTCTTACTTCATTGAAATTAAAAAAAATGAATAATAGGCAATGAAAATTATCTGTGTTGGACAAAATTATTTAGAACACATAAAAGAACTTTCTAATGTTAAGTCCAAAGAACCGCTAGTTTTTTTAAAACCCGATACTGCTTTGATTTCAAAAGGTAGATCTTTTTTTATTCCAAACTTTTCGAAAGAGATTCATTATGAATTAGAAGTGGTAATAAAAATTAAAAAGCCAGGTAGGTATATTGAACGAAAATATTCAAATCAATACTATGATGAAATTACTGTAGGAATTGATTTCACAGCCAGAGATNTTCAAAAAAAGTTAAGAGAAAAGGGACATCCATGGGAGAAAAGCAAGGGTTTTGATGGTTCTACACTTGTTGGAAATTTTTTGAANAAAAATGATTTNCCACCAATTTCAAATTTNAATTTTCACCTCTTAAAAAATGACAACATTGTACAAAAAGACAATACTAANAATATGATTTGGCCAATTGATGAATTAATCGAACATATATCAAAGTTTTTCACACTCAAAATTGGAGATTTAATTTTTACAGGAACCCCTTCTGGGGTTGGACAAGTTAGTTTTGAGGACAATTTGAAAGGATTTTTGGAGGGTGAAAAATTATTTGAAATTAATGTAAGTTAAATTTTAATGCTAGCTGAAATTATTTGTATAGGGGATGAGATTTTAATTGGTCAAGTTGTCAATACCAATGCGACATTCCTATCAAAAGAATTAAGTAAAATCGGGATTGAGGTTTTACNAGTAACATCTATTTCAGATAATATTGAAAAAATCAAAAACTCACTTAAGAGTGCTATGGAAAAATCGGACTTAGTAGTNATAACTGGAGGTTTAGGCCCAACTAATGATGATAAAACAAAAATCGCACTATGTGAATTCTTCAATGATAAACTAATTACAAATCCTGATGTATTAGAACATATAATAAAAATATTTAAAGATTACGTTAAAAAACCNATTAATGAATTAAATAAAAATCAAGCTTTACTCCCTTCTAAAGCCAAAATTTTAATTAATGATTATGGCACAGCATCAGGAATGTGGTTTAGGAAAAACAAAAAAAATGTGATTTCACTTCCGGGAGTTCCTTTTGAAATGAAACATTTAATGGAAAAAAAAGTTATACCTAAACTTAAAAAANATTCTAAATTCCATATAGTAAATAAAACATTATTAACTTNTGGCCTNGGTGAAAGTCATATTGCTAAAAGAATTGAATCTTGGGAAAAAGAATTACCTAAAAATATAAATTTTGCTTATTTACCCAACTTAGGAAGAGTTAGATTGAGGCTATCCTCAAAAGGAATAAATGAAAAGCAAATTCATGCAAAGATTGANAAATACATNGCAAAATTATTACCTCTGATAAAAGATATATTTGTTGGCTATGAAGAAGATGCACCTGTNGAAAAGCAAATTCAAAATTTATTTAAAAAAAACAATATTACTTTGGCAATTGCAGAAAGTTGCACAGGAGGTGAAATTGCATCAAGACTAACCAAAATTCCTGGATCGTCAGACTATTTTTTGGGAAGTATTACAGCGTACAACAGTTCTNTCAAAAAAGAAATTTTAGGGGTTGATGAACAACTTATCAAAACTCATTCTGTTGTTAGCAAAGAGGTGTCGAAAGAAATGGCGTTAAAAGTACGAGAAAAATTTAGCTCTACCTATGGTGTTTCAACAACTGGTACTGCAGGTCCTTCTCTNGGAGATTCAAAAGAAAAAATTGGCACTGTNTATATTNCAATATCCAAAGAAGATAANATCNTAACNGAAAAATTCNATTTTGGNAATCACAGAGAAAGAATCATTTNAAAAACTGTAAATAAAGTTTTTGAGATGCTAATTAAGGTCATTCAATAATGCAAATCAGTGTTAATCAACAATCAAATCTGNAAATTGACTTTTAATCAAATATTGTTAAAAGCTTAGCAATTAAATNATNTANACNAAAAGTTAGCCANTATATGGAAANGATGANTGATGCAAATCAATTTTCAAAGCACCATCAATTAGTTTATACCCGAAAGTATATTCAACTTTAGCTTCGTTGCCATCAAGATCTGTAAAAAAATAATTNCCCATAGAAATCGCTCGATTTTCTTCAAGTATCATTCCTGCATTTTCAAATCTAACATTGGTCCAAGGGTTAATTGCGAAACCTTTGTCCTCATCGCATGCTCTATNTTCACCTGAAATGAAATANGATAAAGCTTCTGCCTTGGAAGGTCTAAATTGCTGAGNNGCACATTTAGTTGGTTTAAATAACACATCGCTTGAATCAAATGCGTAAAGCTNATCAAGAAAATCACTNGTATATTCTTCGCATTCTGNTCGNTTATCTCGAAGAGAACCAATTTTGACTACACCAGANCCCCAGGTCTGTTGTGCGTCAAGTACTTGTTGTTTTGTTATCATTTTTTTTGTATNTNATAAATTTGAANTCAAAAATAAATATTTTTACTTTTTTTTTGTATNAANCACACAATATTTAACAAATAAATAATTTGATTTCAATTAAATTCCTAATAATTAGAAATTTATAATCTAATTTTTAAATCAAATTAAAATCTAAATAAGCTACAAGTTTTGAAACTTGTTAAAAAAACTTAAATTTGCAAATCTAAAAGATACAAATGTCTAAAATTTGTCAAATTTCGGGAAAGAGAGTTATGTTTGGAAACAATGTTTCCAAGGCNATAAACAAGACTAGAAGAAGGTTTGATATCAACTTAGTTAAAAAAAGGTTTTTTATCCCTGAGCAAAACAAATGGGTTACTTTGAAAGTTACTACATCAGTTTTAAAAACAATTAATAAAAAAGGTATTTCTGAGGTTTTAAGAAAAAATAAA
>PBVB01000054.1 GCA_002728075.1 Flavobacteriaceae bacterium | reverse complement strand
TGGACATTTTTATTAACTAGTATAGTTTTTATTAATTTTTGTGAAAACAAAAAAAAACCTATAAACTTAACTATTTTGACCAATAAAAAGGTTTTTATTCCTGGTGATACTTTAAAAATCTCACTGAAAAAAAATAATAATCTAGATTTTGATTCGATATCTTATTTTAAAAATGATAAAAAAATAGATTCAATTCACGAAATCGGAAAAAAATTGGGAGACAAAAAAATCACTGTGAAGATTTTTAGAAATAACAATTTTAGGGAAAAATCAATTAATATTAGGGTTCTTTCTTCATCAACTCCTAGTCTTTTTACTTATAAGATAATTAATGAATACCCACACGATATTAACTCATATACTCAAGGACTTGAATTTTATGATAACCGTCTTTTCGAAAGTATTGGCCTTAGAGGTAAATCAGCACTTAAAGAAATAGAATTTAAAACAGGTAAAGTCATCAGAAATTTACCCATTGATGACTCTTATTTTGCTGAAGGGATAACATTATTTGATAAAAAAATATATCAATTAACATGGCAGTCCAAGATAGGATTCATTTATGATCTAGAAAGCTTTGAATTAATTGATTCGTTTCAGTATGGAAATAGTATTGAAGGCTGGGGTTTATGTAATGATGGCAATTTAATTTATAAATCTGATGGGACATCAAAAATTTGGATTATTGATCCAAATAGTCTGGAAGAAATTGATTTTATACAGGTAACTACAAATAAATCAATTATTTCAAAAATCAATGAAATGGAATGGATTAATGGAAAGATTTATGCAAATACCTATCAATTCAATAAGGATATAGTCTTAATCATAGATCCAAAAACTGGTTTGGTAGAAGGAGTAGTTGACTTCAATGGTTTAAAGGAAAATCTTGAAAAACATCCTAAAATTGATGTTCTAAATGGTATTGCCTATAATAAAAATTCAGAAACAATTTTTATGACAGGTAAGAATTGGAATAAGCTTTTTGAGTTACAAATAGTAGAAAAAAAAAATATTTCTAAACTGTAAAAAGAGGTCTGCCATTCATAAAGTCATGTACCTCATTAGCTATTGAATTTAGTTTCGAATCATCTGAAAAATTACTAAGTGAACTATCAATTAGATTTACAATCCTCCTTATGTCATCCTCTTCAAGACCTCGAGTTGTCACGGCAGCAGTCCCGAGCCTTATCCCACTTGTGATAAAGGGTGATTTATCATCGAAAGGAACCATATTTTTATTTGTAGTTATGTTGGATTTTACTAGCGCTAATTCAGCGTCTTTACCAGTTATATTTTTATTTCTTAGATCTATTAATACAAGGTGGTTGTCGGTACCATTTGAGATGATTTTGTAATCATATTTTTCCAGTTCATTAGCCATAACTTTTGCGTTTTCTATTACGTTTTTACAATAATTTTTGAAAGATGGCTGAAGACATTCTTGAAAGGCAATTGCCTTAGCAGCAATTACATGTTCTAGTGGACCTCCCTGATTTCCGGGAAAAACAGCCATATCAAGAAGGTTTGACATTTTTTTTAATTTTCCGTTTTTAAGTTTAATATTAAATGGATTGTCAAAATCTTTACCCATTAAAATTAAACCTCCTCTTGGACCTCTAAGTGTTTTATGCGTAGTAGTAGTTACAACATGGCAGTGTGGAATAGGATCATTTAAGAATCCAGAGGCAATTAGTCCACTTGGGTGTGAAATATCAGCCAATAAAAAAGCTCCACATGAATCGGCTATTTCTCTAAACTTTTTAAAATCTATATCTCTTGAATAAGCTGACGCTCCAGCAATTATCATTTTTGGATTAATTTTTTTTGCCTCTTCACTTATTCTATTATAGTTTAAAGTTCCTGTATCTTTTTCTACACCGTAAAAGTGAGCATTGTAAAGCCTTCCAGAAAAATTTACAGGCGAACCGTGAGTTAAGTGACCACCATGAGCCAAGTCAAATCCATAGATAATGTCACCTGGTTGTAAAAAAGCATGAAATACAGCTGTATTGGCTTGTGAACCAGAGTGAGGTTGAACATTGGCATATTCAGCACCAAATAATAACTTAGCTCTATCGATTGCAATTTGCTCTATCTCATCAATAACCTCACAACCGCCATAATATCTTTTACCGGGGTAACCTTCAGCATATTTATTGGTCAAAATCGAACCAGTTGCTTCCATTACTGCTGGAGAGGTGAAATTTTCGGATGCTATTAATTCAATACCTGATAATTGTCTACTTTCTTCTTTTTTAATTAATTCAAAAACAACATCTGCACTTTTCATATAAATTTATTGAGCTTGTAAAATTATAATTTATTGATGATTATTAGGCGTCTATTCAAGTTTAAAAAATAATTTTATCAAAACTTAATTAACAATTACTGCTTTAACGAAAAAAAACTTTAAAAGCTTTTAAGTAAATTTATCTTATATTATTTTAAAATTCATTTGCGATGGAATGAATAATTAAAAAATTCCTTACGGCATAATAATAAATTTCATTTAAACTAAATATTGAAACAAGGTATCATATCAATTATTAACAAAAAGGCAAAGTTAAATTATTTTATACAGGCTGAATATATTGCTGGAATAGTATTGACTGGTTCAGAAATTAAATCAATACGAAGAAGAAATGTTTCTATTTCTGATAGTTTTTGTGAGTTTAATAATAATGAATTGTTTATTTCAAAAATGTATATAAAAGAGTATCAAAATTCAACTTATAATAGAAATAGTTTATCTCAAAGAAAACTATTGCTTAATAGGAAAGAACTTAAAAAACTCAAAAAACAAATAACTGACGTTGGGTTAACAATAATTCCTTTGAAGTTATTTATTAATGATTCAGGGTTAGCTAAAATAAAAATTGCATTAGCGAAGGGAAAAAAATTATATGATAAAAGACAAAGCTTAAAGGAAAAGGAATTGAAAAGAGACATAGAAAGATCAAGAAAAAAATAAAGTTTATTTTCCTTTTACCATTGGTACAAATTTGAATTGACCAAATTCTTCTTTTTTAAACTTGCTTTTATCAATTCGAGTAAATCTATACATTGTTTGATCTTCTTCTCCGATTGGGATTACCATTCTCCCTCCCACTCTTAGTTGATTCATTAAATTTTTTGGAATTTCCTTAGCTGCAGCAGTTACAATTATACCATCAAAAGGTGCACTATCCTTTATACCTAAATGTCCATCAGCAAAAAGATTCATTTTTATTTTAATAGACAAATTTTTAAAAATCAATGAAGATTTCTTAAAAAGTGTAACGTCTCTTTCGATAGTAAAAACATCAAATCCTAAATATGATAAAATTGCGGTCTGATATCCTGATCCAGTTCCAATTTCTAGCACTTTATCACCTTGTTTACATTTAATTAATTGTGTTTGAAATGCAACAGTATAAGGTTGAGATATCGTTTGACCTGACTCTATGGGATAAGCATTATTTTTGTATGAATGAGAAATTAATCCGGGGTCCATAAATAAATGGCGAGGAACATTATTCAAAGCTATTAAAACATTTTTGTCATTTATTCCAAGTGATTCCAATTTGGATACCATTTGATTCCTTTGACCTTGATATTTCGGAGAATCAATATTTGTTTCCATTAATTTCTTAGCATATAATTAGAAAATTAAAACCTTAAATTACATTAAAAATGTAATTTTGCCATCAACATCTTATAAGTGTCTACTAAACTAATCAAAATAGGAGTATTTGGTGCTGGCCACCTAGGTAAAATTCATCTAAAGTTGTTAAATGAATCTAAAATGTTTAATCTCATAGGGTTCTACGATGTGAATCCTGAGTATTCAAAAAAAATTGAAAAGGAATTTGGATATAAATATTTTAATAACTCAAATCTTTTAATAGATTCTTCAGATGCTATTGCCATCATAACGCCAACTAAGTTTCATTATGAAATAGCAATGAGGTGCATAGAAAAAAATAAACATATTTTTATTGAAAAACCAATTGCTCATAACGTTGCAGAGGCTGAGGAATTAGTGAAATTTTCAAAAGAAANAAANATNATNGGTCANGTTGGTCATGTCGAAAGATTTAATCCCGCTTANNATTCAGTTAAANAAATGATNGGNAATCCAATGTTTATTGAATCTCATCGNCTTTCTGAATTTAANCCAAGGGGNACNGATGTTTCNGTAGTTTTAGATTTAATGATNCACGATATAGATATCATATTAAGTTTNATATCNTCTGAGGTNAAAAATATTTCTTCTTCAGGAGTTTCAGTNATNAGTGATTCACCTGATATTGCTAATGCTAGAATTGAATTTCATAACGGAGCCGTTGCTAATTTAACTGCTAGTAGAATTTCCCTGAAAAATATGCGAAAACTAAGATTTTTTCAAAAGGAAACATATATNTCAGTTGACCTTTACAATAAAAAAGTTGAAGTTGTAAAGATGACTGACGCCTCTAATGAATTAGATGAGTTTGCATTGACACTTGAAAATGCTGAAGGAAAGAAAAAACAAATATTTTTTAAAACTCCTAAAATTATTAATTACAACGCAATTCAAATTGAATTGGAAAATTTTGCAAATTCAATTAACAATAATAAAAAATCTATTGTTTCGCTTGAAGACGCAACAAAAGCGTTAAAGGTGGCTTACTCCGTTATTAATTCGATGTAATACATATGGACTCAATTCAAAAGAACTTAAAAAGGATCAAGAATGAAGTTGGCGACAATGTTTTGGTTGTTGCCGTTTCAAAAACAAAATCGATTAACCTTATAAAAAAAGCATACGAAACAGGGCACAGAGATTTTGGTGAAAATAAAATTCAAGAAATGACCTCCAAATTTAATGATTTGCCAAAGGATATAAATTGGCACATGATTGGACACATACAGACCAACAAAGTTAAATATTTAGCCCCATACGTATCACTAATACACAGTTTAGATAGTTTAAAGTTAGCTAAAGAGATTAATAAACAGGCTATTAAAAACAACAGAATTATCGAATGTTTAATTCAGTATAGAATATCAAATGAGGAGACAAAGTTTGGGTTGAATCAAAATGAGGTAATGGATATCATTAACTTACAAGATAATTTTGGAGGACTAAGAATAACTGGGTTGATGGGTATGGCTTCCTTCGTAGATGATCAAAATGTCATAGATAAAGAATTTAAAAAATTAAAAACCCTTTTTGATAAAATCAAATTATCAAATAAAAAATTTAAGATAATCTCAATGGGAATGACTTTGGATTACAATTTGGCAATAAAAAATGGTTCGAATATGATTAGAATTGGGAGTAAAATTTTTGGGGAACGGGATGTATAAAAATTTTGCCATTTTAGATGTAGAAACAACAGGGGGAAAATTCAATAAAGAAAAAATTACCGAAATCTCAATATTTGTTTATGATGGAATTAAAATCATTGATAAATTTGAAACTCTAGTTAATCCAGAAAAAGATATACAACCCTTTGTTCAAAGACTAACTGGTATAAATAGCGATTTAGTCAAAGATGCCCCAAAATTTGAGGAGGTCTCTGAAAATATTTTTGAAATTACAAAAGACAAAATAATTGTTGCCCACAATGTTGATTTTGATTATAGAATTATAAAAAATGAGTTTCAAAATATTAATATAAAGTATCGAAGAGACTCACTTTGTACAGTGGATTTATCGAAATTAATTTTTCCAAATCTAAAATCATATAAATTGACTAATTTATTATCAAATTTTGGAATTGTAAATGAAAATCCGCATAGAGCAAATTCTGATGCTTTAGGTGCTTTAGANCTATTTAAAATTCTCATAAACAATGATTTAGAAATGAAAATTATTAAATCAAACATCAAGTCATACAAAAATGGTAAATAGCTTTTTTGCTATTGTTTTATCAAAACTCCTTACATTTGATTTGAATTTATCATATGGAAATAGATTCAAATAAGAGTTTAAAAACACTTCTTCACGAAATTATATACGAAGCCGATACCCCGGAAGGTAAATTATTTGATGTTTTATTGTTGTTTTTAATATTGCTAAGTGTATTTGTTGTTATGCTTGACAGTATATCTGTCTTTCATGATAATTACAGGCTCTTATTTGATATTATTGAATGGATAATAACTGTATTATTTTCAATCGAATATACACTAAGAATAATAGTTGTAAAAAAACCATTGAAGTATGTCACAAGTTTCTATGGTATTATTGATCTATTATCAATTTTACCCCAATATTTAAGTTTCTTTTTTGTGAGCAGCGGGTCATTAGCAGCACTTAGGGCACTCAGACTTTTAAGGGTTTTTAGAATTCTCAAATTAACAAGATTTATTGGTGAATCTAACTTTTTGATAAGATCTTTAAAAGCGAGTCGGGCTAAAATAGCCGTCTTTTTATTTGCAGTTTTTATTTTATCAATAATATTTGGTACNATTATGTATTTGATTGAAGGTGAAGAAAATGGTTTCACCAGTATTCCTGAAAGTATNTATTGGACAATTGTAACTTTAACCACAGTTGGATACGGAGATATTGTNCCTTCTACAACANTAGGAAGACTTATCGCNGCAATTATTATGATTATGGGTTATGGAATCATAGCCGTTCCCACAGGTATTGTAAGTGCTGAGATGGCNCAAAAAAGAAGAAGACCAGACACAAATACACAATCGTGTCCGAATTGTNCTGAATCTTCACATAAAGATAATGCTAAGTTTTGCCATAGCTGTGGTAATATTCTTAATGAAGAAGAATAAATTAGTTTATATTGCCGGTCCAACTTGTTCAGGAAAAACTAAATTATCCATTGTATTAGCTGATATTTTAAATACTGAAATAATATCTTGTGATTCAAGGCAGATTTATAAGGAAATNTCTATAGGTACNGCAAAACCTTGTGAAAATGATTTAAAAAAANATAAACATCATTTTATAAATCATATATCAATTCATGATAGATATAATGTGGGAATTTATTATGAGGAATCAATGAAAACTCTTGAATCAATTTTTAAAAATAGAGAAACTGCTATTCTTGTTGGAGGTTCAGGCCTGTATGCAGACTCTGTAATCAACGGTATTGATTATTTTCCAAAAGTTAAAAATTCAGTTAAACATAAGATTAGTTTAATACTCAAAAATGAAGGAATGAAAAAGTTAAATTCTATGCTCAAAAAATATGATCCAGAATATTACAGTGTTGTAGATAAAAATAACACACGAAGAGTAATTAGAGCTTTGGAAGTATGCTTATCATCAGGAAAACCTTTTGTTTCATTCTTTAAGAAAGATAGAAAAAATAATCTTTTTGATTCCAAAATATTAATAATGAATCCCGACAGAATAGAATTGTACAACAAAATTAATAGTAGAGTTGATAAAATGATTTCTCTTGGGTTAGAGAANGAGGCAAAACAACTTTTTAAATATAAAAACTTAAATTCTCTACAAACTGTTGGATACAAAGAGTTTTTCAACTATTTTGAAGGAAAATGCAACTACAAAGATACTGTCGATGAAATTAAAAAAAATACTAGGAGATATGCNAAAAGACAGATTACATGGAACAAAAAATATAAAGATGCATTTTTAGTAAATGCGAATTATAAATTAAATGAAATAATAAATTTTATTAGNAAATAATTCAAACATTAAATCTGAAATGCATGATATCACCATCCTTAACCATATAATCCTTCCCCTCTACTCTTAACTTTCCAGCTTCTTTTATTTTAGCTTCGCTTTTGTAATTTAGATAATCTTGATAGGATATTACTTCAGATCTTATAAAACCCTTTTCAAAATCTGAGTGTATAACTCCTGCAGCTTTTTGCGCATTCCACCCGATTTGTATTGTCCATGCTTTAACCTCTTTTTCACCAACCGTAAAAAATGTTTGCATATTTAAAAGTTTATATGTTTGATTAATTAANTTCAAGGAAGCNGGTTGTTTTATTTGATAGTCATCTAAAAATGATTGNCTATCAGAAAACTCTTCAATTTCAAAAATCTCAGCCTCGAGTGATACGGCNAGAATAAGCATTTCAGAATTTTCATTGGTNATCATTTTATTAACGTTATCTGTAAAAACATTTCCATTACTTAAATCTTTCTCAGATACATTACAAACGTATAAAACGGGTTTCAATGTCAATAGATTTAAATCTTTAATCAAAATCATTTCATCTTNATCNAAGCCTAGATTTCTNATATTTTNTGATTTTTCCAATTCATTTTTGATTTTTTGTAAGATTGAGAGATATTTAGCATCATCTTTATNACCAGCTCTTAGTTTTTTTGAAATTTTTTCAATTTGTTTATCAACTGTCTCAAGATCTTTAATTTGCAATTCCAAATCAATTATTTCTTTATCTCTTAGAGGATCAATTGTACCCTCAACATGAGTAATATTCGAATCTTCAAAACATCTTAATACATGAACAAGAGCATCTGTTTCTCTTATATTAGCTAAAAACTGATTCCCAAGACCTTCTCCTTTGCTTGCACCCTTAACCAAACCTGCAATATCTACAATTTCAATACTTGCAGGAATTGTTTGTTTTGGATTTATTAAATCTGTAAGAGTGATTAATCTTTTATCCGGGACATTTACTTTTCCAATATTTGGTTCTATAGTGCAAAAAGGNAAATTAGCAGACTGTGCTTTAGAATTAGATAAACAGTTGAACAATGTTGATTTTCCGACATTAGGNAAACCAATAATTCCAGCTTTCATAAAAATAACTTATTTGTCATGCATGAAAGACTGCTTTTCAAGAAGTTCAGATTCACTTTCTATGTTATTTTCATCGGGTATGCAGCAATCTACTGGACAAACTGCTGCACACTGAGGCTCGTCATGAAAACCTTTACACTCAGTGCATTTNCTTGGAACNATATAGTAGTATTCGTCAGAAATGGGTTCTTGTGTAAAATCTGCGTCAATTGACTCACCATTTGATAAGTTTATAATTCCCTTCAGTGAAGTTCCATCACTAAATTTCCAATCCTCAGACGATTCATATATTGCTGTATTAGGACATTCTGGTTCACAAGCACCACAATTAATACACTCATCAGTAATAATAATAGCCATTAGTAAAGTTTACATAATTTAGTACAAAAATAAAGCCTAAGTTGATATTTTGCAAAATATGAAACATTTAGATATAAAAATTGAAGCTTTTTTAAAACTTGGAGAATATTTAAGGAAAAAAAATATTGATTCTACAATACATAGTTTGATTCTCAAAACCCAAAATAATAACAGGTGGTTTGTTTATAAAAACTGCGTTAATGCACTAAAAATTTGGGGAGATACTTTAAGGAAAGAAAATATCTTAAAATGGTCATCCAAATACAATTTCGCATATAAAAAAAGTAAAAAAATTGGTATTATTATGGCTGGTAATATTCCAATAGTTGGATTTCATGACCTTATGTGTTTATTATTTTCTAATCACATTGGAATTGTAAAAACTTCTTCTTCAGATCCATTTTTAATTCCTTTTCTTTGCAGTAAATTATTTGAATTTGAGCCTAAATTAGCAGAGAGAGTAATATTCAAAAAGAAAATAGATTTTGTTGATGCAATTATCGCAACTGGTAATAACATTACAATTAAGCATATTAATGAAAAGTTTCATTCATATCCTTCAATTCTAAGGGGTACTAGAAGTTCAATTGCTATATTAAATGGCAAAGAGTCAGTAGATGAATTAAAACTTTTATCAAAAGACATTCTTACTTATTTTGGTTTTGGATGTAGAAGTATTACAAAAATTTATGTGCCATATAAATATGATTTTACTCTTCTCAAAAAAATTTTAAAAGAGAAATCAGAATCGATAACACTAATTGAATACTTAAATAACTTTAAGAAAAATAAAGCTATAAACGAGATAATTAAAAATAACTTTCATATTGCTGGAAAATTGATAATAATTGAAAGTAAAAATATAAATGCTGAAATTTCATCAATTAATTATGAATATTATTCTAATATGGATTGGATAAATGAGGAAATAGAATCCAAAATCAATAGCATTCAATGTATGGTCGGAAAAGTGAATAAAGGCAATTTTGTGAAATTTGGAGAAGCACAAAAACCTAATTTATGGGACTATGCTGATAATATTGATACTGTTAAATTTTTATTATCTCTGTGAGAAAATTGTTAAAAAACATTTTAAAAACCTAATAAAATTGATAGATATATTTGATTTAATATGATGATATTTGTGCTAATTTTTAATTATGAAAAAAATAAACTTTAATGCAGGGCCTTCTGCACTTCCAAATGTTGTTTTCAAAAAATCTTCTGAAGCCATTAAAGAATTGGATGGAATAGGTTTATCCATATTAGAGATATCCCACAGAAGTAAAAAATTTTCAGAAATAATTAGTAGAGCAAAGGATTTGGCTCTAGAAATAACTGGTCTTGAAAGCAATGAATATGAAGTGCTATTTTTACAAGGAGGTGCAAGCCACCAATATTTG
>PBVB01000117.1 GCA_002728075.1 Flavobacteriaceae bacterium | reverse complement strand
TCTCCTACAAAAAAATTAGCCAACTTACCTAACGGTGTACTTGGAAAAGCACATAAAGACGGTACAATACAAATTAGAAAAGGTTTATCTAAAGAAAAAAGGAAAGAAGTTCTAGCACATGAAAAACAACATGTGAAAGATATGAAATCAGGTAAATTAAACTATGATAATTCTTTTGTATATTGGATGGGAAAAAAATTTCCTAGAACTAACGATAAAAAAATAATTTATAACGGGAAAGCTTTGCCTGAAGGGCATAGATCATTCCCTTGGGAAAAATCAGCAAATAAAGCAGTATAATATGAGAAATTCAGCATTACCATTTTTGTCTCCTTTTAATAAACAAGAGGAAGATAAAGATAAAAATATTTTTGATTTAAGCAGAAATGCTATTATGCCAAATTTAGCCGAAGTTAAAAAGAAAAAACTTTTAGAAGCAGAGCAAGAAAGACTTGCTGAACGTAAAGCTAGAACAGCTGAAAAAATAAAAGAAGAAGGTGGCGTAAAATCATATAGAACAAGGAAACTTGAAGACGCTAAAAAAGAAAGAGGAGAAAGACGAGAAGCTAGAAAAGCAATTAGAGCAGAAAGAAAAAAGAAATTTGGAAAAGGAAGTTTTGGAACTGATCCAACTGCACCAAAAAAAGAAGGTTATTTTGAAAAAAATAAAGATGAAAGAAGAGAAAAAAGAGATAATATAAAACAACTTCGTAAAGAACTTCAAAATAAAAATAAAGAAATAAGAAAAAAAAGAGCTGAAAAGAAAAAACAAGCTTGGATAGATAAAAAAGTTGCTAAAGGCGTTTTTAAAAATGCAGCTGAAGCAGAAAAAAGGTTTGAATCATTAAAAGCAAATACAGTAAAATCTGCTGCTATAATGAACGAAATAATAAATAAAGGTGGTAATTTAGCAAACAGTGAAAGAGCAGGCACAACTAATGATGATGCAACAAGCAATACTGCAAGTGATAATTCAGAGACTGTGATAGATAGAAATGTAGATAATTATCTTATTAAAAACCAAGATTACGAAACACTTTTTAAAGTATAAAATAAAAAAAGGGGCTGTTTAGGCCCCTTTATTTTTAAAAGAATAATAATCCAACAACAAAACCAAATACTGGGCCCAGTAATGCCCATACTTTATATAGTTTTATTATTTTATTTTCTGAAGAAGAATATATATTATCTCCTGTATCTAAATTTAAAGATTCAATTTTATCTTCTAATTCTTTTATTTTTGCTTTTGCATCAGCAAATGTAAATCGCTTTCCCATATTATTAATTTATATTAACCATCGCAGCTTAAACAATTAGGATCCATAGCTGCTGCGGCTATATCTCCTCTCAGTACAGACTCAGTACGCATATAGTACAAGGTTTTTATACCGTGCTTCCACGCTTCCATATGTACTTGATTTATCCAACGCGGAGTTGCTTCAGAAGGAAAAGCAAGATTAAGTGATACTGATTGATCAATATAATCTTGTCTTATACCTGCTTGTCTGACTAACTCTAGTTGATTTATTTCTTTAAACGTTTTAAACACGTTTTTGACTGGCTCTCCATCTTCTTGGTTAAGCCTTCCTCTTTCGTCATAATACCATCCGTTGAGTGCATCGATTGCTTGAACAGATCCACCATCGGCAAGTATCTTATCCCATGTATCTTTGTTATCAATCCCAATTTTTCTTAATGCTTTTTTAAGTTCGTTATTTTTTCTAATAAATGTACCTTTAGCAGATTGTTCTGTAAATACATTTGCAGCCCAAGGCTCAATGCCTGGTGATACATTCCCCGCTAATTTAGAATTACTTACAGTTGGTGCTATAGCGCGAAGATGTGTATTTCTAAATCCTGTGCCTACACACCAAAGAGGTTCACCATATATTTCAGCAAGTGCTCTTGATGCACGTTCAGTTTCAATTTTTATTTTTGAAAATATTTCACGTGTTTTAAACTGCGCTAATAAACTTTCATAAGCAATACCTCTCTTTTGTAATAAGCTATGCCATCCAAGTACACCCAATCCAATAGCTCTTCCCTTTTCAGCAGATCTTACTGCATTTTCAAAACCTTTCATGTTTTTAGCCTTCTGAATAAACTCTTCAAGAACACCATCTAAAAACCATGTAGCATCATATATAAGGTTTGTATTTTTCCATTCATCATATTTATCTAAGTTAACNGAAGATAANCAACATACAAAACTATGTGACTCATCTGTATGCANNACTATTTCNCTNCATATATTAGTCATATGAACTTTTAAACTNTTTTTCTTATATGCTTCTGGATTAGCTTTGTTTGTATTTCCTTTAAATAAGATATANGGTTCTCCAGTNGCTTTACGNTTTTGNATAAGCTTTGACCATNTTTNNCTNGCTTCNGGNTCTCCNNNTTCAAGCTTTCGCATAAACTTATCNCCAACNACAGCACACTGGTGCAAGTTAAGTGATTGTCTATTGACATCTCCTTTAGGTTCTCTAATNTCAAGCCANTCNNNAAAATCGTNNTGTTCAATATTGATATTAACNCTTGCAGCTCCTCTTCTAACNGANCCTTGNTTGGTNGCGAGTATAGTNGANTCNTATATTTTGCAAAAAGGGACAACGCCGTCTGAAGTTCCATTACCTGTAATTTTAGCACCNGCAGGACGAATCATATTAACTCCGATACCNACACCCCCNCCGTGTTTTGCAAGTAACATCATTTCTAAATTTTTATTACCTATATCCTGTATACTATCTGCAACATCTATNCCAAAACAACTTATAGGTAAACCTCTGTCTGCACCTGTATTAGAAAGNACAGGAGANGCTAAACACAACCATCCTTTCCATATATAATCAAAAAATTTATCTGCAAGTTCTGGTTTATATAACCGCTTTGCTACAGTTTTAGCAACACGTGTATAAGCATCACGNGGTGATTCNCCNTTTATAAGATAACCNCCNGATATAGTTTTTTTNTAAACATCATTNTCNCCCCATGAAGGATAATCTTTACCTTTAACCCAATTGTTATTCCACATTTAAATAATATATTAAATATCCTATTGATACATTTAAATTAACTAATACTAAGTTCCATTGTTTTGCAACCCANACTTGAGGTATAGATAGTATTCCACCTATAATATAAGTTATAACACCTANACCTTCGTATGCTAGTAAATATGGTGACATCATAATAAATGCTGTNCCCATATANCCTAATCTATTTGCAATTCTTTCTTTTGCTGTAAGNCTTCTGTCTTGAACTAATAAACGCATAAAAGATCGCTTCCATCTAAACTCACATCGCATACAAGTTTTCTTACCCGCATGTTTAAACTTATGATCTTTTTTCTTTTTCTTACAAACATTACAAACTCTCATTTACCAAATATCTTCAAAATCTTCTCCTTCGTTAGCTTTTGAGTAATCAGTCGGACGAACAGCAAAGAAATCAGTATGAGTGTGCCCCCCGGTAAGATGGTAGAACCAGTCAAGATTGCTCGCTGCAACTTTGTCGTATTCAAAGTAGGCCCCACTGTTTGAGTAACCGAGTTCAACAATTTTTTCGTTGAGACGTTTTCTGATAAATTGTTTAAGGTCGTATGCGCTGAGGTTTTCAATGTCTCCTTGCTCAAACATTTTATCAATGTATCTTTCTTCTGCTTTAAGCATTGTTTTTGCTGCTTTAATAACGTGTGTATAGCAATCATCTTGTAATCCTTTAATTTCCTGGCACATATGCCTAAATAGTTGACATCCCATTTTAGAATGTAATGACTCATCCCTTACACTCCATTTCATTTGTTGTCCGATACCTTTAAGTAAATTACGTAACTGAAAAGAATATAAAACAGCAAAGGCAGAATATAAAGAAACCCCTTCCGCAAAAGCAGAAAATACAGCAAGTGACTTACCAATCCCAATTGGATCAGTGCCACTATAGCTAACAAGATTATCAAACCGTGCAGCTGTTGCAGGTTCGTGTAAAAATGCTTCAAAATTTTCAAGGCCAAGTGTTTCATTTAAATAAGAATATGCTACTGCGTGAATTGTTTCTTGAGAGCCAAACATCATGGCCATTTGTTGGATTTCATGTTTAGGAAACCACGATACAACTTTTTGGGTCCAATAATCAGAAACCGCACACTCCGTTTGTGCAAATCCCAAAAGTATATTTCCAACCAAGTTCTTCTCTGCTTTGGTAAGTTTTTCATTCCAATCTTTGACGTCACCTGACATTGGTATCTCTGTGTGAAGCCAAAAAGCTTGCGCTTGCTTAAGCCAACCTTCTGTATAATATTCCGGATATTCAAAAGGTTTATAAGGTATTCTTTCATTGAATAGACTCATCTGTTTTCTTTTTCTTATATTGTTCTTTTAATTCATCTAATGCTTTATCATAACCAGGAAGCTTCTTAACTAATTCCATTGTACCAACACTTAAATCTTTTAAATGTGTAAGTTCTTGTACAACTCTATTCATTGCAGCCCCTATNGTTTCAATTTTATTGCGCATTTCTATTAGCTTAGCTTCCTTCATTAAAATATTTATTTAGTGTTTTAATTCTATCGTCAGCATCAACTAACATTTGTAATGCTTGCTCTGCATTTTTGTAATAATCATCAGTTGAATGATCACCAATACCTGCAGCTTTATTGCTTAATAAATCTAAACTAAGCAATGCTTTTGTTTTATCTGCTTCAGCAGACTTTAATAACATTTCATATAATTGTTTGTACATCTTTACTAAGTATTATAGGACTTGCGTCCTTGTTATATTTAATTGTAATAAAATTTTCTTCCTCTGTTATAATAACAGGTTTATTTTTAAATATTCTAGGATACCGTTTCCTAACGTATGCTTCTAAAGCTTCTTTATTCATAATGTACTGTTATACATAGTTCTATAAGTGGTAAATAAAATACATGCTCTATAAAATCTTTTTCAGGATAGCTTCTTACGCCTATAACAATACCTGGATATAAACCTAAACTAACTTCCCANCCTGCTATTTTCATTTAAATAATAATTTAGCATTTTCATATGGAAAGATATTCTTTCACTATAATGTTCCTGTAGACTGAACTCCATATTTTCTGTGCAATCTAACAATTTCTCCATATTTAATAATTTTATTTTTAAGTAATTTTTTAATTTCTTTTTCTAATAATCTTTTATTATACATTAACCGCGCTTTCTTTTTCTCGATTCTTTGATCAACGCTATCGTCAAATCCACTTCCTTCTGATTTTGCGGCTTGTAAAGTATCTTTCCAATATTGTTTTTCGTGAGCCATAATTTAAATAATTTCCANCGTAAAGGAAAAGANTCATTTGGNCTTCCTTTACATTCTATTATATAATCCTTACCAATAAAATCAGGTGTATATTTTATACCTAATATTTTTTTAGTACCTCTATTTATATATTCTCCTTTACCGTTAGCTTGTTTTTCATAACTTATATTAGGAAATTGAAATGAAGTTATTAATTCAAATGTTTCATTTTCATATCCCTCAAATAGTTTACTTTTTTTTAAAGCTATGTAAGTATATCTTTCAAGGCCTGATGCAAACTTAATACCATCATAAGATATTTTTTTAGCTTGCACAGGGCCTCTTTTTTTGCTTNTTCTCATGTAGTGCTTTGCGTCCAACTAGACTCAGGATATTTACTTATCTTTTTATCTTCTTCAATTAGTACAGCTCTAATTTTTTCAATATAGTTAGCAGCATCCATAAGCTCTTCCTGTAAATGATTAAGCCAAGTATCAAGTGATTGTTCGTCTTTATCTAAACCAACACCATACTTTTTATAACCTGCTTCAGCACGCTTTTGAATNTTATCAATTACGCGATTAATTATTTTATCGTTTATTTTACTCATCTTTTACAAATGTTCCGTTAACCATTTTACCTGTTCTTTTTGATATT
>PBVB01000053.1 GCA_002728075.1 Flavobacteriaceae bacterium | reverse complement strand
CATAATCAGAATTCCAAAATTTAAAATTTTTATTGGTAAAAAACCAATCTGATTCTGCATCCCAATANANTTGATTAGTTTCAAGATAGTCCCCAGCNCTNGATGANATTTTAACNTTTCCAACTAAATCTAAAATNGAAGTATCNTTATAAANAGTACCATAGTCTGCTTCAACTATATTAGGACAACCAAAATTATCATANAAGACTANCTTTAAGCCTTCTGGAAAAATTGAATATTTAAAAAATAAATTTCTAAAATCTTCNTGTNTAGGNGCTGTCAAAATAGAATTNATTTTNAATGAATCTGTATAAACCATTCTAATATCAAAAGATGTTGCTAANGGATCCATTGCAGAAGTTGTTTTCAATTCGGNCTTATCCCAGNTANTACAAGAGTGAGCGAAGTTTACTAATAAAATATAAAACAAATATTGATATTTTAAATAATGTATTTTCACTTACAATTTAGGAACTTTAACCTTGTCATTGATCCAACAAGAAAACTGAATTACTTTACCTTCCATTCCATCTGTGAAAATATCTGTTTTAGAAGGAGCTCTTCCGTTGAAGGCTGCAGCAGTTTTAAGTGCGGCTTTTTTAATTGAGGCATCTACTTTTGCTGCTTTTTTAGCTGTATTTGCTGCTAGCCAGTATACTGCTCTTTTTTCAAATTGTGATTGACCACAATCNTTAGCACTTGTGGCATATAAATTAGCAATCATTAAGTATGCTTTCCCAAGAGAGGGTTGATACTTGAGTGCTTTCAGAGCATAACTCCTCGCAGATTTCTTACTTCCTCTTTGCTTAAACTTCAAGGCTATTTTNTATAAAGTTTTAGCTTTTTTATATGGGTCATCCTCTAATTCTATTGATTCCTGGTAGTAAGATAAAGCTTGCTTGCTGTCACCTTTTTTGTCATTTAATAGACCCAAATAATATGCTGAATCAGCAGAGGGTTGAATTGAATGTAGTGCTTCAACAAGTTTTACAAAAAGTTGACTGTCAGAACAATCCTTTGCATCCATTCGACTAGCAGCTCTTTTTAACCAAACTATATTTTGTCTATTTTGATCAAAGTTTCTTTCATAAAGTGGTATAAGGTTTTCGCAACTAGATTCCTTAGAAATTATGGCGTCCAAATTTTTTAAATAAATACTTATCGCATTAGAATTTACACCGTATATTCTTTTGTTCTTCAAATCTTTTGTCGTTAGGGCTTCTCCACTCTCTTCCTTATTTAAAATTCTGTCTAGATTTTTAGCTAGTTTAACACTTTCAAATTCAAACTTTTCTGACACATCTTCATACTTTTCGAAAAGCTTTTCTGGTGTTATGTTACCATTTTTACTTTTATAGATCTCATACAAAACTTTAAAATAATTGTAAAGTCGCTTAGGATTTGAAAAACTTTTTAAGTCCCTTTTAAATGCGTCGTCAAAAATTGAATATATTTCAAGATTAGTTCCAATTTTAAAATCAATCATTGATTGCGCTTTTGCAGACAAAATATTTCCGATATTATTTTCTGCTTTCTTAGAAGGAAAATATTTAACCCAATCATCGTATAAATTAAGTAAATCTCTTTCTCTCTGACTTTTTTCATTATCAGGACTATTTTTCAATCTTTCTTTGAGAATTCTTTCCCCGTAAATATATATTGCAGAATTCATACTAGGGCATTCATTTCTAACCAAGCTCCATGTTTCATATGCTGCTTTATAATTTTTAACTTTCGCGTTTTCAACGAAAATTGATAAATTTTGAGCACATTCACTTGTATCCTGTGCAACCAAATCTGTCACTAAAGTGAGGGAAAACAAAAAAATTATATTTATTCTACTTTTCATNTTAATTATACTTTCNTTTAATAAACCACAAATCGTTCAAAGATAANCCAATTCTTAAAGCCCAAAAANTTTCTTTNANNAGACTTTCTGANTTTATGCCTCTTGTNCCAAATTCAAAACCCACATTTAAGTTTGAAAAACCCGATACATTATTTGCACTATAATAACCACCCATCGGAAAACTTGCTCCTATTGAATAAACTTTTTCTTTTAAAATATTATTATCAAAATTTATACCTGTATTTTCATTTCTAAACCCCGCCCTATAAACTATTCTTTTCCAATAATCGGTTATGGAGCTGTAATCTGGGATTACAAACCCACCGAATGATAGAGAATTTGCATTTTCATAGGAAATATTACTTTGATTTATGAAATCATTTTTAAAATTTTCAGATTGAGCAAAAGAGTATTGAGTGCCTACAAACCATTTTTTGTCTTTACTAAAACTTAGNCCATATTTGTAACTTTGTCCAATTCGCAACTTTAGCAAATCCAGGTTTTCTGAAGCCAAATCCACTTCTTTAACATCACCGATATTTTGATTTTGTAGAGAACGAGTAAAATAAACTCTTTTATTTCTTGAGTTTAAGAAATTTTCAGGCTTATATGTAAAAAAACTTTCTGCAATTATTTTTTTTGATATGTTAAATTTAAAATGAGTTCCTAATTCGTAATCGAGTCCTGATAGAGAGGATTCGTTGCTCAAAAAGGTTCCATAATCTATGCTTTCATTTTGATTTGAAGCCTGAGTTGTAATTTTACCAAAGTTGTAATTTACGGTCCCTCCTAAGCTTACAAATTTTAATATTTTAAATCCAACTGTAAAAAATGATTTATTTGTACCTCCTCTTCCTTCATATCGAGAAACTATATCTTCATCTTGTTGAGAAAGACTGTTTGCTTGTAACCTATATCCAACNGATGAATACGGAATGACTCCAAAACTGAATGAAAAAAATTTTGTTGGTATTGACACTGCTATGTAATCAAGGGACCCAGTTCTGCTGTTATCTCTTGAATCACTTGAACTAATTTGAGTGTTTTTATAATGGATGCCTACAGAAAAAGTAGTCAATTTTAATTCTCCTAAACTTGCTGGATTATTTAGGTTTGCATGTATTGAATCTGAAAAAACACTTACCCCACCCATCATTCTGTTTATAACATTACCCTTAAAGGTTATATCTCCTAGTCCACCTAAAGAATAGGGAGATGCCGTACTATTTTGTGCGAAAGAGACCTTTAAAAAAAGTAAAAATAAAATTAATTTTAATCGAATTAAAATTATAGTTTGTTGCATTTCAATAAGTTATTTAACCCCGAAGCCAAAAATTCTTGCTCGGCAAAGATGCTATTTTTAATTCTTTTATACAAGTATTTGGCATCACCACCGGTTAAAATGACCCTCAAGTTTGGTGTTTTTCTTTTAAATTTTTCTATTTGCCCATTTATTTCAAAAATAAATCCTTCCCAAATCCCTGATTGAATTGAATTTTTGGTATCCTTGCCAATTTGTTTTCCAGTATTTTCAAACTTAATGAGCGGAAGTGAATTTGTATATTGATTCAAGCTTTTGAATCTAAACAAAAGACCTGGGGAAATTAACCCTCCTTTATGAACTGATTTTGAAGATATCAAATCAAAAGTCAAGCAGCTTCCGGCGTCAATTACGAGGCAATCTTCTTTCGGAAATTTATTAATTGCTGCTATTATAAGACCAATTCTGTCGACACCAAGGTTTTCTTTGTTATAATTTGTTTCAAAAGGAAAATCAAGAGCTTTAACATCATAAACTTGGTTATTAGGAAATTTTTTTTCTAAATCTTCTCTATTGTATTTTCCTGTAACATCAGACAACAAAATATTTTTTAAATCAGGAAAGTTCTTTATGATTTTTAAAGACCAGTCACCCTCCCATTTAAAAAGGTTGGTGAGTACCAATGATTGGTCTTTGAAAATAAAATATTTTAAATTGGTATTGCCGCAATCTATAATCAAATTCATATATAAAAATAAANCAAAATTCAGTTAAGTTTAAAAATTTAAAAACATTTGCTAAGAAAAAAAGAGATTATATATTTGCAAATCAACGGTACCTTAGCTCAGTTGGTAGAGCAAAGGACTGAAAATCCTTGTGTCCCTGGTTCGATTCCTGGAGGTACCACCTTAATCCCGTATTACAATTAATACGGGATTTTAGGTTTTATTTATTTTTTCTAGCAGCAATAAAACTTTTAACAAAAAAAATCATTGATACTGTGGAAGTAAAAATCATTATAATTACTCTTATCAAACCAACCCCNCCTTTATCAATTGATTTAGGCAATCTCATGCCAACTAATGCAATTAATATTAATAATGTAAGGAGTACAGCTATATGAGAAATTATTTTATTTTGATTTTTAACACCTCTAGAGCAAAGAATTAAAAAAACCCCTATTGAAACAGGAATAAGGGCGGTGGGTGATAAAACATCAAAGTATCCCCATAATCCAATTAGCATTAAAGAGATAGAATTTATTAAATTAGCTATTGTAGCATTCATATTTTTTTTTTATAAAAATAAAGATTTTGGTATCACTTATGCAATTAAAAAACAAAACCGTTCTTTTTTTTTAATTAAAATTAGTTTTGGAACTAGAAATTTATCAAATAGACGCTTTTACTTCTGAGGTTTTTAGAGGAAATCCTGCGTGTGTTGTTCCCTTAAGTGAATGGTTGGATGATAACCTGTTAATTAAAATAGCTAAAGAAAATAATGTTTCTGAAACGGCATTTTTTGTAAATAATAAAAATGGTTTTCATATCAGATGGTTTACTCCTGATGTTGAGATGGACCTATGCGGTCATGCAACCTTGGCATCAGCTTANTGTTTAAAACAGTATCTAAATTACCCACATGACGAAATTCTGTTTAATTCCAAGAGTGGAACTATAAAAGCCAAGTTTGTTAAAGATAAAATAGAGCTAGAATTACCTTTAAGGGAACCAAAAAAAGTTGAAATTCCTCAAAATTTATCTAACGCTATTAATTATAAACCTGTTGAAGTTTTGAAAGCTAGAGATTTTATTTTAGTCTTTGATGATCAATTAAAAATTGAAAATATTAAAATTAACAGGTCTCAGTTTGATAAAATAAATATTGATCCAGGAGGAGTAGCATTTACATCTCAAGGCAACAGTTGCGACTTTGTTTCAAGGTTTTTCACACCACAGTCCTCAATTTTTGAAGACTCAGTGACAGGTTCTTCACACTGTTCACTTGTTCCATATTGGAGTAGAAAATTGAACAAAAAGAAACTTAAAAGTATTCAGTTATCTGAAAGAACTGGTATATTANANTGTGAAGCACACAAAAANTATATTTCAGTTTCAGGAAATGCAATAATCTACCTAAAAGGAAAAATTTTTATTTAATTAGTAATATTAAATTATAAAAAGAATATAATGGATATTGATATAATTAGAGATTACCCAACTGTTGAGTCATTGAGAACCAAGGCAAAAAAAAATATTCCTGAATTTGCTTTCGACTATTTAGATGGGGGATGTAATAATGAAGAAAACTTAAATCGTAACATACTAGATTTAAAAGAAATTATTCTTGAACCTAAATANTTAAGAAATTATAGATCAAGTTCAACAAAAACATCTCTTTTTGGTGTAGAATATGATGTNCCCTTTGGAATTTCACCTGTTGGGCTTCAAGGACTTATATGGCCAAATTCTTCTGAAATTTTAGCAAAGTCTGCATTGAAACACAATATTCCGTTTATCTTAAGTTCCGTTACAACAATGGACATAGAAAAAACTGCAAAATTGACTGATGGTAATTTTTGGTTTCAATTATATAATCCAATAGATGAAAATTTAAGAAAAGATATACTAAAAAGAGCTTATGATTCAGGTTGTAAAACGTTAGTTATTTTGGCTGATGTGCCAACATTTGGTTACAGAGCTAAGGAAATCATTTCAGGTCTGTCGATGCCACCTAGACTAACTTTAAAAAATATTTTACAAATACTGGGGAAGCCAAATTGGGCTCTAAACACACTCATTTATGGGCAGCCTAGATTTAAAAACCTTTCTCCTTACATTAAAAAAAATATGTCAATGAGGCAATTAGGTAAATTCATGGATGAAACGTTTTCTGGCAGAATAAATCCGGAAATAATTAAACCCATCAGAGAACAATGGAAAGGAAATTTAGTTTTAAAAGGTGTCTCATCTATTAGCGATGCAAAAGATGCGATAAAGATTGGATTTGATGGAATTATTGTTTCAAACCATGGTGGAAGACAACTTGATGCAGGAAATTCTTCAATTAAATCTCTAAAAAAAATGGTAAAACAAATAGATAAAAATAAAATTGAAATNATGATTGACAGTGGTTTTAGAAGCGGTCCAGATGTTGCTAGAGCTTTAGCNATTGGAGCTAAATTTGTTTTTATGGGTAGNCCTTTTATGTATGGTACAGCGGCCCTTGGTTCAAAAGGTGGNAATCATACTATTTCAATTTTGAAAAAACAGTTTCAGCAAGTAATGGATCAACTCTGTTGCGAAAAAACTGAAGATTTACCTAGCTTTATATCACAATAAATTATTCCCATTGACAAAATCTGTCTCCTTTTACCCAATGTCATTTAAAAAAAAATTAATACCAAAGATTTGGGGTGGTGAAAAACTTGAAAAATTTTTTTCATTTAAAAGTTTTGAGAAAAACCATGGAGAATCTTGGGAGATTTCAGTTATAAAAGACTTTGAATCAGTTGTAAATAATGGCGCTTTTAAAAATAAAAAACTTAATAAATTAATTGAAAAATATCCCATTGAAATTTTAGGGAGTTCAGTTTATAAAAAATATGGTTTAAATTTTCCCCTGTTAATTAAATTTATTGACGTAAATCAACCTTTATCTATACAAGTTCATCCTAATAACGAAAAAGCAAGGGTTCGACACAATTCGTTTGGTAAAAGCGAGATGTGGTTCATTATTGAAACAGAAAAAAATGCCAACCTTTCTCTTGGTTTTAATAAAAAAATAGACAAAAATATATTTAAAGAAAATTTAAAAAATAAAACTATAGATAAAATTTTGAACTCTTATATAGTGGAACCAAAAGATGCTTTTTATGTTCCCGCTGGGACGATCCATGCTTTAAATGGGAAAATGTTGATTCTCGAAATTCAACAAAGTTCTGATATCACATATAGAATCTATGACTACGAACGTTTGGATCCCAAAACGGGAAAAAAAAGAAAACTACATATAGAGTCAGCTATTTCATCAATAAATTTTTCCGAGAATAAATATGAAAAGATAAAATATGATGTTAATGAGAATAAACTTAATCCCATAATTGAAAATAATTTTTTTAAAATTTACTTTTTAAAAATTAAAGGGGAAGAGACACAGAAAATTTTTATGAATAGTTCATTTTGGATTTTGGTTTGTATAGAAGGTTATCTTACTGTCAATTATAAAAATGAAAAATACTCATTTGAAAAAGGAGTAACATATTTAATACCAGCTATGTTGAATATAATAAATATTGAAGGCTGTGGTGAAATAATTGGAATAACAGCCTAGACAAAAATCAAATCCTCACTCTTTTTAG
>PBVB01000052.1 GCA_002728075.1 Flavobacteriaceae bacterium | reverse complement strand
ATGAGCTTTACAGCACAAGCACAATCTAAGGTTACCCACATCGACTTTCAAAAACTCGTGAAAAACGGACAAACTGTTTTCATTTTTTAGATTGCTATCGCCTTTAAGAAAATAATTTTGCTTGAAAAAAGATCTTTTGCCTTTTAATTCATTGTTAGCCTTCTTTAATCGAACGTTTAAAACAGACCTTTCTTTAAATTCAGGATCGCCCAATTCAAATTGTGACAAACTTTGCTCAGTCACTCCTCCATTTTCGTTATTACCAATATTTTGAGACACATAGTGTCCTATAAAGTTGTACTTGTGATTTTTTGAATTATAATTGAAAGAATATCTAAATGCTTCATTATTTGACCTTTGATTTACATATTTACCCTGAGATCTCATTCCCCTGTATGCAATCGCAAAGTTAAAATTAGGGTTTAAGTTTAGGGTTATTAGAGCATCTGATAATTGACCTTGTTCCATTGTTGTCCTAAAAAAAAGTTCAGTAAAAGGTGTGGGAACATTATAATATTTAATGTCTTCTGTTTTGAAATATGAGGTGTGTTTTGACTTTTGCCCTATTTGTGGAATTAGATTTTCTTCAAAAAAATTGTACCCCAATTTATTGAAAGCATGCCCCATATTAACAAAGGGTAGTAGTTCAAAATAATCTTTTCTTAGAAAATTATTGGTATACTCTTTCTTGATGGTTAGTGATGTATCAACCGAAACACTCTTTCCTTCATAATCAATTATTTTGTACATACTTATGTAAACGGAATCTATTTGTTTTGATTTTCGTTTTTGAACTATGAATTTTTTCGATTTTGATTTTACATCAAACTGATTTTCAATAGTATTTGATGTTGTATTAAGTTTGTTTAAATCTAAAGTTTCTGAACTTTTTTCAGTATTTTGAACAGGTTCTTGAAATGCGTGAAGATTGATGGTTTGTAATAAAAATATTATAATAAATATATAAGTAATGTAATTACAAATTTTCATAACACGAAGTTATAATTAAATTTGGATTCATTACATGAAATTACTACCAACGCAGTATTCAAAAAAAATAGAAGCTGGAACCGATGAGGCGGGCAGGGGTTGTCTTGCTGGACCTGTATCTGCTGCTGCAGTAATTTTCTCTGAGAATTATTCAAATCCCGATTTAAATGATTCAAAAAAACTATCTGAAAAAAAAAGAAATGAACTTAGAAAAATAATTGAAAAAGAAGCTTTAGCATTTTCTGTTGTTCATGTTGACAATCATGAAATAGATAAAATCAATATATTAAATGCATCTATTTTAGCAATGCATAGAGCAATTAAACAACTTAAAATTGTCCCTGGGTTTATTTTAGTTGATGGTAATCAATTTTCTAAATATGGAAATTTAGATCATAAATGTTTAATCTCTGGAGACTCTAAGTTTCAAAATGTAGCTGCAGCTTCAATTTTAGCNAAGACTTATAGAGACGAANTAATNACGAANCTTGATAAAAAATACCCTCAATATAATTGGAATAAAAACAAAGGGTACCCAACAAAATTCCATAAAAATTCTATAAAATTATATGGTCCATCNATTTATCACAGAAANTCATTTAGACTNTTCGATATNCAAACGGAATTAAAGTTCTGAATTATTAAATTAGNCCTATATTTAAANCAAATGAGAGNTTTTTTTTCAGCAAACATTTGTGTAGTATTTGTCTGTTTAATTGTCTTGTCACTATCATGTGAAGAAACAACTTCAAAAAATGAAGACTTGGTGTCTTTAATTCCACAAAATACAGATATCATTTTAAGAATTAATGATATAAATTCTATAAAAAATAAATTTCAAAATGACGAGTTATTAAAAAATTTATTTTTCCCAAAAGACCTTAGGCTAAAAGTTAAAAATTTGGTTAAAGATAGTTTGAACAATCAAATAATTGCTTTTTCTAATTTTGGCAAAGAAGAGAAAGCAATAACAGTTATTCACAAAAGAACTAAGGANAGTAGTTATTTAGGGTATGAGAAAATTANATATAGTGGAAAGCCNATTTATAAATTNAAAAAAGGTAATACAGAGTTTTACAAAACTTTTATCCAAAATAACACAATTGTAGGTGATTCTAGGATTATAATTGAAAATTGCATTAGGAATCATCAACAACAAAAAAAAGGTATAAATGATGATAATTTTAATGAAATTATAGGCACCGCANACCAGGAAAGAGGCATAAATTTGTTTTTAAAAGGAGATCCAAAATTAGTGAGTAACTCTATTTTCAAAAATTTACCTCTTTTCCCAAAAATTTTGGAAAGTTGGTCAAACTTAGATTTAGATATTGAAAATGATCTAATAGAAATTGACGGTGCTTTTAAAATAAGAGATTCTTTAGGAGAAGTTTCTGGCTTATTAAAAAATAGTGAGCCCATAGAGTTTTTACTCAACAAATCAATTCCAAATAGTTATGACTCTTTCTTAATTTTCAACATAGATGATTTAAATATTTTTAAAAATAATTTTAAGAAGTTGGTTGAATATAAAAATTATTCTTTACAAAAATTTGATTTAAGTTTTCTAGAATTTGTAAATCAAATTGCATTAGTTAAAAACAACAGTGAATATTTAATAATTTTTAACACATTTAACCAAAATATCTCCAACAAATTACCAATCGATGAAACCAAAGAGTTCAATTACCGAAATGTAAAATTTTTTGAATTATCAAAAACTCCTGACCAATTAAACTTATTAACTAAAATTATTGCAAATGAAATTAAGGTTAGATGGATAGCATATCTTGATCAATTTGTTTTTTTATCTGAATCCAAAAATGGGATTAAAAATTTAATTGCTTCATATNAGGATGGACAGATTGCAGNAAAAACAAGTTTAAATTCATTTTATAAAAAATCTTTGTCAAACAGGTTTAACACTTTATGGGTTTCTAAAACTAAAAACTTAGGNCCAACCTCNANTAGTTCGNANTTTTTAAAAGATATTGATACTAAAAAATTNCCTCTTTTAGGATTTCAAACTAAAGTTGATGAAGATTTTGTTNTAATTAATATTCGTATTCAGAAATTTAATGAAAATGATAAAGAAAATAACTTAAAAAGAAAATTTATTTTAAACCTTGAAAACGAAACCCTTAATAATCCTCAGTGGATAAAAAATCACAGAACAAAAGAGGAAGATATTATAGTCCAAGACTACAAAAACATAATTTATCTTTTTTCCAATGAGGGAAAACTTTACTGGAAAAAGAATGTTGATGGAAATATAATTGGAAAAGTGAAACAGGTAGATTTATTTAAAAACGGAAAACTACAAATTGCATTTAGAACTAATAAAAGATTATATATACTAGACAGAAATGGGAAGAACGTAAATCCATTTCCATTGAAAATTCCAATTTCAAAAAATATAAATCCTCTATCAGTTTTTGATTATGATAAAAATAGAAATTATCGTTTTTTATTAGCTCAGGACAACAATGTTTTAATGTATGATAAAAATGGAAAAAAAGTTAAAGGTTTTAAATTTAAAAAAACCAACTCACCAATTATAAATCCACCAAAACATATACGCTTTGGTTCAAAAGATTTTATTTTGATTCATGAGGAAAGTGGGGATTTGAAAATACTTAATAGACAAGGTAAAATAAGAGTAAAATTAAAAGAAAACGTGAATTTTTCAAAACAAGAGGTTTATCCATACTTGGGCACCTTTGCTGGCACCAATTTCGAGGGCAACTTAATCCAGATAGATACGCGAGGCAATGTTTTAAGCTCAAATTTAGATTTATCAAAAAATCACAAGATTGTAATCGGATATGAATCATTAGTCACACTTTCAAAAAATAAATTAACAATCAAAGGCATACCAATTACATTACCCTATGGCAATTACACTAAACCTGAAGTATTTAAGTTCAGAAATACGGTTTATTTTACTACAACAGATTTGGAATCTCAAAAAGTTTATTTATTTAAAGAGGATGGAAAAACTGTTGAGGGATTCCCAGTTTATGGTACTACTAGTGCAAGTTTATCTAGATCAAAAAAAGGTGATAAACTAGAATTAGTTGTTGGCTCAGAGAAAAAAGATATAATTGTATATAGCTTTTCAGGTACCGAAAACTAAATTAGCTTGAAGGGTTTTTTTTAAATTTTCAAGTATTTTTTCTTTAACCTCACCGATTAAAACGTTTTTTTTAATTTCCTTATTCATCGAAGTTATACCCTTACCTTTTATACCGCAAGGGATTATATAATCATAGTATCTTAAATCAGTATCAACATTAAGTGCAAAACCGTGCATTGTTACCCACCTACTTGTTTTAACACCTATAGCGCAGATTTTTCTAGAATTTGGTGAATTTGGTTCTAACCAGACTCCTGTTTCTCCTGAACTCCTTTGTGAAGAAATTTTGAAATAATTCAATGTTAAAATTACTATTTCCTCCAAAGTTCTCAAATATCTATTTATGTCGGTATAAAAGTTTTCTAGATCAATAACTGGATACCCTACAATTTGTCCATACCCGTGAAAGGTAATGTCTCCTCCTCTGTTAGTATTAAAATATTGGATTTTTTTTCTCTCAAGTTCCTCTTTAGTTAATAGCAAATTTTTTTCTTGACCGCTTTTGCCAAGTGTTATAACGGGCGGATGTTCAACAAATAAAAAATAATTTGGTGTTTCAATTGAGCTACCCTCATTACGGTTGGTTCTTTTTATATCTATTATTTCTTGTAATTTTTTTTCTTGAAAATTTAATGCCGTTTTATAATCTAAAACACCAAGGTCATAAACGTTAATATTTTTATTCAATTTTTTATTCAATCCTGTTTGTATTATTTATAATTATTAAGGCAGCTATTACACCAGGAACCCACCCGCAAAGAGTTAAAATAAATACAATCATTACAGAACCGCATCCATAACCAATTACTGCAATCGGTGGAAAGATAATTGACAACAAAACTTGAGTTAGGCTCATAAAAAATAATTCTATTTAACAAATTTAAAAACTTTCATTTGTAACATACTTTCTATATTTACTTAAATTTTAGATATGTCTTACTCTGAGCAGGAAAAAGTTAGAAGAGAAAAACTCAAAAAAATTATCGCCTTAGGTATAAACCCTTACCCACCTGAATTATTTCCCGTGAGTCATTTATCGACTGTAATTAAGAATGATTTTAAATCTGGCAAAAAAGTTTCGTTAGCTGGCAGAATTATGTCAAGAAGAATTCAGGGCAAAGCAAGTTTTGCTGAACTACAAGATAGTGAAGGAAAAATTCAATTGTATTTTAATCGAGACGAAATATGTAAATCTGAAGATAAGTCACTCTACAATGAGATTTATAAAAAATTACTGGATATTGGTGACATAATTGGTGTTACCGGTATTTTATTCAAAACCCAAGTAGGAGAGAAAACAATCCAAGTTGAAGATTTCAAAATTTTATCAAAATCTATTAGACCTATTCCGATTCCTAAAATAGATTCAGATGGAAATATTTATGATGAATTTAAAGATCCTGAATTAAGGTATAGACAGAGATACGTAGATTTAATTTTAAATCCTGA
>PBVB01000051.1 GCA_002728075.1 Flavobacteriaceae bacterium | reverse complement strand
CTAGCATTTCCCAATACGTATTTTGCAAATTTAGAGTCCAAAGGAAAATTCAAAAACAACGATAGTGTTACATCTGAGGTTAAATTGATCTTGGATGATAATAATTCTCAAGAGCACAATAATGTTTCAGACATAGAAATATTTGGTGCAAGTGATGTTACAGAGCTAACTTGGATTCAATTACTTAATGCTTACAGTTGTACAGAATGTGGCCGTTGTACAAGCGAATGTCCAGCAAATCTTAGTGGAAAAAAACTTTCCCCAAGAAAAATTATGATGGATACTAGAGACCGACTAACCGAATTTTCGAATAAATTAAGATTAAATTCAAAAAATTTTACAGGGGACGGAAAAAAATTATTGGGGGATTATATTTCAACTGAAGAAATTTGGGCGTGCACTTCTTGTAATGCATGTGTGGAGTCTTGTCCAATAGATATAGACCCACTATCAATTATTATGAGTATGCGTCAATATCTTGTATTAGAAAAATCTGCGGCTCCTTCTGAATTAAACAATATGATGAACAATATTGAAAATAACGGAGCTCCCTGGCCATTTAACCAACAAGATCGAACCAATTGGATTAACTAAATAGAGAAATGAAAAAAAAAGAAATAAATACTGATTTAAAGAAAAAAGTAGAAAACGGAAAGATTGTTAGTCCGGTTTTACCAGAGGGTGTTAAAAATTATTTAATAGACATCGATGGTACAATTGGCGATGATATCCCTAACGAAGAGCCCGAAAGAATGATTACAGCAAAGCATTATCCTGATGCACTTAAAACAATTAATAATTGGTATAAGGAGGGTCATATCATTTGTTTTTTTACATCGAGAATAGAAAGTCACAGAAAAGTAACTGAAGAATGGCTTAATAAACGCGGTTTTAAATTTCACAGTCTTCTTATGGGAAAACCTAGGGGAGGTAATTATCATTGGATAGATAACCATTTAGTAAAGGCTACAAGATATAATGGAAAATTTACTGATTTGATTGAAAAAGAAGTTAAAATAGAAGTTTTTGACGATAGTGATAACTAGAATTGTATGAAGGTCAAAATTTTTTCCGACTGTGTAAAAGAGGGAAAAAATCCAGAAATTCTTTTTTGGGTTGGTTGTTCTGGTAGTTTCGACGAGCGAGCAAAAAAAATAACAAAAGCTTTTGTAAAAATTCTAAATGATGCTAATATAGATTTTGCTATTTTGGGCAATGAAGAAAGTTGTTCTGGAGACCCGGCAAAAAGATCTGGTAATGAATTTCTTTTCCAAATGCAAGCAATTGGAAATATTGAAATTATGAATTCTTATAACATAAAAAAAATTGTTACTGCTTGCCCCCATTGTTTCAATACAATTAAAAATGAATACCCAGGACTTGGTGGAAAATATGAGGTTTTACATCATACAGAGTTTTTAAAAAGTTTAATTGAAAATGGAAAACTAAAAATTCCAAACGGAAGTTTTAAAGGAAAAAAAATAACCTATCATGACCCCTGTTATCTTGGACGCGCGAATAACATTTATGAGATTCCCAGAGATATACTAAAAAAACTTGATTCAGAATTGGTTGAAATGAAAAGCTGCAAGTCAAAAGGCTTATGTTGTGGTGCTGGTGGAGCACAAATGTTTAAAGAACCTGAAAAAGGTAACGAAGATGTAAAAGATATAAGAATTAAACAAGCTCTTGAAACCAATACTGACATTATTGCTGCTGCTTGTCCATTTTGCAATACTATGCTATCAGATGGATTAAAGGATAAAGTTTCAAATGACAGTACCACAGTCATGGATATATCTCAAATAATTGAAAAAGCAAAAGGATTATAATGTTAGTTCCATTTAAATCTTTACCTAAAGATTCCAGAATTTGGATATTCCCTTCCTCTGAGGAGATAGATATTCAAAAAAAAGCAAAAATTAAAGAAAGACTCATTAAATTCATTTCAGATTGGACTTCACATAATAAAAATCTTCAAGCAAGTTTTGAATTGCCTTACAATAGATTTATTGTTGTTGCACTTAATGAAAACCTTCAAAATGCATCTGGTTGCTCTATTGATGCTCTTATGAATCTTATTCAAATTCTTGAAAAGGAGTTCGATTTAATTTTACTGGATAGAATGAACGTTTTATACCGAGATAAATCTAAAAACATAAATTATTTGACTTTAAAAGATTTTGTTAAAATGGTAAAGTCTAAATCCATAAACTCAAAAACAACAGTATTTAATAATTTGGTAACAAACAAAGAAGAATATATGAATTCGTGGGAAGTACCAGCAATAGATAGTTGGCATTCTAGATATTTTAAAATTAAAAATTAGATGCGTTTTTTTTATGTTTTNATTTTTGTTTTATATGTAGNTAATGGTCAAAATTTAAATGATCCTTTATTAGATATAAATTACAAAAGACAATTAAAATGGGTAGATAGTATATATAATAGCATGAATATTGATGAAAAAATTGGTCAATTATTTATGCTTAGAATTTCTTCTGCCGNTGGTCAAAAATCATTTGACAGAATAGAGAAAAATATCTCTCAAAATCACATTGGTGGATTAATTTTCTCCAAAGGATCACCCTCAATATCAAATAGNTGGATCAATGCTCTTCAANAAAAATCTAAATTACCACTCATAACAGGNATGGATGCGGAATGGGGGNCCAGTATGAGGTATGACTCAATAAGAAAATTTCCTTGGAATATGACATTGGGTGCNATTCAAGATGATGAATTAATTGAAGAAATAGGATATAAAATAGGAATTCAGCTGAAGGCCCTTGGTATAAATATTAATTTTTCACCTGTTGTTGACATAAATACCAACCCTCTAAACCCAATTATTGGTAATCGATCATTTGGTGAAGATAAGGTTGAAGTTTCCCAAAAATCATTAAAAATGATGATGGGAATGCATAGGGCGGGTATTTTGACTTGTGCTAAACATTTTCCAGGTCATGGAGAAACTATAAAAGATTCCCATTACGACCTTCCTTTGGTTAATTTTAAAAAAAATCGTATTGATTCGGTTGAACTTTATCCTTACAAAAAATTGATTCCTCAAGGAATTAGCTCTGTAATGGTGGGACATTTAAATTATCCAGCTTTAGATGATGGAATTCCTTCCTCATTATCAAAAAAGATTGTAGATAGTTTGCTGATAAAAAAATTAGGCTTTAAGGGATTAGTTATAACAGATGCGCTAGAAATGAAGGGTGTATCCGAATTTAAGAAATATAAAAATATTTCTCTTAGTGCATTTTTAGCTGGAAATGACATATTGCTCATCCCAGAAAATATTGAAAAAGATTTAAAAGCATTCAAAAAGGCATATAATAAAAAAGTAATTACAGAAGAGAGGCTTTCTGTCTCGGTAAAAAAAATACTTAAAGCGAAATATAAATTAGGATTAAATGATTATAAAGCTTTAGACGAGGGCGATGTGGCATTAAAAATAAACTCAATATCAAATGACTATTTGATAAGAAAATCCATGCAGGATGCAATTACATTGTTGAAAAATGATAGTTCAATTCCGCTAAGCAAACAACAAAAAGTAGGGTATTTAAATCTAGGTGATAACGATAATGATTTCTACAATTTGCTTAGCAGTGAATTAAATATTTCTAAGATCAATAAAAGTGATAATTACAATCAAGCTGATGTAGATGACTATGAATTTCTCATAATATCATTTTTAAAATCTAACAAATCTCCCTGGGTAAATTCTGAATTTTCAAAAAGTGATATAAAAATTATAGANACATTGTCATCAAAAAGAAAAGTTATCCTNGTTACTTTTACNAAACCTTATAANCTATCAAAAATTAATTTAGAAAAAATTTCTGCTNTTCTNTTAGCATACCANAATAACATGGACGCTAAATATTCAGNTACTCAATCAATTGTNGGTAAAAATAAAATTNCTGGNAAGCTTCCCGTAAGTATTTCTTCAAAATACAAATATGGTTCAGGGATAANTTTAAAAACGGACAGTNTATTTNCTGTTGTTAATCCNTTCGATGTTGGAATAGATAAAATTAAATTAAAAGAAATTGATNATTTAGCCAATGTTGCTATAGATTCAATGATAACACCCGGTATGCAAATTCTCGCACTCAGATANGGNAAAATTTTTTATCACAAAGCTTTTGGATATCATACATATGATAAAAAAAGAAAGGTAAAATTATCTGACGTTTACGACGTCGCTTCATTAACTAAGATCTTGTCTACTTTGCCAATGTTAATGCAGGAATTTGACAGAGGTAATCTTTCATTTAATAGTACCCTAGGTTCATTGTCATCAAAATTTAAAAACACTAATAAGGAAAATTTAACCTTTTTGGAGGTTATGTCATATCAATCAGGAATTATTCCATGGGTCCCATTTTATAAAAAAACTCTAAAGAGAAGAGACCAAAGACCTTCAAGAAAATATTATAGATCCAAAGAATCAAAAAAATTTAATATCCAGGTTTCAGATAAATTATATGGAAAATATAATTTAGAAAAACTTCAGTTGCAAAGTCTTATTGATTCCAAGCTTCTTAGTAAAGGCGAGAAGTATTCTGATTTACCAACTATATTTATGCAATATATACTTGAAGAAAAATATGAAACAACTCTTGAGAATTTGTTTATTGAAAGAATTTCCATTCCCTTAAACCTTCAGTCTACATTTTATTTACCACTTAAATATAGAGATGAAAGTGAAATTGTTCCCTCCGAAATTGACACTTATTTTAGACAAAATAAACTTACTGGTTATGTACATGACATGACGGCTTCTATCAAAGGTGGGGTAAGTGGTCATGCTGGTTTATTTTCTAATGCATTTGATATTGCCAAAATAATGCAAATGTTTCTTCAAAAAGGAGAATATTCCGGTTTAAACTTTTTTTCAAACCAAACATTCGATAAGTTTAATAAAAGTTATTTCAAAGAAGAAGGGAATAGAAGAGCAGTTGGATTTGATAAACCAAAACCAAAAGGTGGAGGAATGACATTTGAGGGTATATCAGAAGACAGCTTTGGACATTCAGGTTTTACTGGCACTTTTACATGGGCTGACCCTGATACAGAAATAATTTTTGTTTTTTTATCTAACCGAACTTATCCATCAATGGATAATAGGAAGCTAATTGAGCAAAATGTTAGAACAAGAATGCAGAAATTGCTTTATGAATCAATTATATATTAAATGAAAATAGGTATTGTTTGTTATCCAACTTTCGGGGGAAGCGGTGTGGTTGCTACTGAATTAGGTTTGCAATTATCAAAATCTAAGTATGAAGTTCATTTTGTAACCTATAAGCAACCAGTTAGATTAGAAATAATTAACAGCAGCTTATTTTTTCATGAGGTAAATGTCCCAGACTATCCACTCTTTCATTACCAACCCTATGAACTTGCCTTGTCAAGTAAATTAGTCGACACAGTTAAAAAATACAACATCGAGCTTTTACATGTTCATTATGCAATACCCCATGCCTATGCGGCATACATGACTAAGCAAATATTACGATCTGAAAATATAAATATACCAATAGTTACTACTCTTCACGGAACAGACATAACTCTTGTTGGAAAGCATCCTTTTTATAAGCCTGCAGTAAGGTTTAGTATTAATAACTCAGATTTTGTAACATCTGTATCCGAAGATTTAAAAAAAGAAACAATAAAGCTTTTTGATGTTGAAAAGAATATTAAAGTAATTCCAAATTTTGTTGATTTTTCTAAGCATATGCATCACAATAAAGATTGTGACAGAAGATTTATTGCTCGTGATGATGAGAAAATAATTTCTCATGTGAGTAATTTCAGAAAAGTGAAAAGAACTTTAGATGTTATCGATATTTTTTATAATATTCAAAAGCAGGTCAAATCAAAGCTAATTATGGTTGGTGACGGACCTGACCGGTTAAGGTGCATGAAAAAATGTAAAGAACTAGGTATAATTGAAAAAGTAAAATTTCTTGGCAATAGCAATCAAGTTTACGAAATTTTGTGTTATTCGGATTTATTTCTACTACCATCTGAAATTGANAGTTTTGGACTTTCAGCATTAGAGGCNATGATGCTAAAGGTGCCAATTATTTCAACCAACGTAGGCGGTCTCTCTGAGGTTAATATTGAAGGTGTTTCAGGATTTCTTTTTAATCTAGGAGATATTCAAAAAATGTCATTAAAAGCAATTGAAATTTTAAAAGATGACATTTTGTTAAAAAAAATGAAAGAAGGTGCCTACAATACAGCCAAGAAATATGATATCAAAAAAATCATACCTCAATACGAGGAAGTTTATAAACTTTTTTCAAAATAATCATCTGGGATTATATATTCTCTCAGAGTCGATGTAAATCTTATCCCTATCAAAAGTCATTTTTTTTGTTTTGAAATTTAAATACATTCCCATTTGGTCATCAAAATGTGTTGATTCCTTTTTTTCAGAATTTCCATATGATATAACCGATTCTATTTCAACACCATTTTTTGAAAATTTAACAAGCTCAATATATGATTCACCGGCAACCACTTTAACTTTTCCGTCTTTATATTTTTTTGAATGCATAGCCGTAATAACATCTGGTAATCCAAATGACGGGAGTTCATTTTTTCCTCGAACTAATTTTTGATACTCACCTAGCTCTACATTTAATTTNCCAAAATGTTTTATCATANAGTTCTTAGTATCTCTAAGAGCAAGAATCAGGGTAGATGGAGGAATTATTTTAGGTTCTGGAATATTATTATAGTATTTGTAAAGTCTGTGATAAAGCATAAGAAATGTGCCAGCTCCTATTGAACTACTATTAGCTTTCCTGTCCCAATTTTGTAGATTTTCAATTAGAGTGGCAATATCTGGAAAATTCTTACTATCTAGCTTGTCCAAATGATTAATGTCCATCCATGAAAAATGATAAGGTCTGGGATACTGATTATCATATTTTATNGTTTTAAAGTCATCGAAGGAAATTTTATCATAAGAATCTATTAAAATTTTTAACCTTTTAGATCTATTATTNTCATATGTCTCAAAATTCATTTCATCTGAAAACATNTTTTTTTTAGGATTATTTTGCTCGTCAGTAGATAGAAATGGACTATGATTAGCATTATAAACATATCCTGATGAAGGTTGTATGACCTGTGGTAATTCATCAATATCATAGGTTTCCTTCCACAGTGTTTTACTGGTATTTCCTGGAACTGCTTCTTTCCAGTCAAAACCTTTGGTTCTTTTTGGAATAAGACCGTTAGATATGTAAAAAATNGTATCATTTTTATCTGCATAGACGATATTGTATCCTGGAATTTGCTTTGATTTTAAAACGTTATAAAACTCAGTAAAACTTTTCGACTTGCCCATTTTCCACCACTGTTCTAGCGCTCCAATATTGAATAAAGAAGGTGTTCTAATAGAGTAATACCCATTTTTATTTTTTAAGGTTGGACCATATATACTCTTATAAAACTTTTTCTTTATTTTAAGATTAAACAGACCTAGTAATTTGTAATTAAGTGTAGCTTTATAAGTGTGCAACTTTAAAACTTCGTTATCAAATTTGTAGTATCCCTTTTTTTTGTCTTCCATCTCTAGTTTGAAAATATCAGTTTTGTCAGGGTAATTTACGGTGTGAGCCCAACCTAAAAATTTATTGGCACCAATCAAAATATTGGGTGAACCTGGGAATAATGCGCCTATAATATTTGTCCCTTCTTGGCTACACAAATGGGCTTCATACCATGACACTGGTCCTTCAAGTGGTTGGTGAGTGTTTATTGCCAAATATATTTTCCCATCTTTTGTTTTTGTGCTATTAAAAGCAAATGCGTTTGAACCACGGTCATTTGAAAAGTTTACTTCATATCGAATATCATCATTCAATATTTTTTTTATCCAATAGTCTCCTCTTGAAGAAATAAATAGTTGCAATTGTGCATAAAGCATCATCTTTTTAGGTGTAATTGGGAAAAGTTCACTGATTAAAATTTCTTCAGGATATTTTTTTGCATAACTGTTGAGTCCATCAGCGTAAGCTTCAATTATTTTTTTATATTTTGAACTAATATTTTTTTCATAAAGCGAATCGAATAGTTCACTGGAACCAATAAATTGGCTTAAAAAATCTGCTCCAATTCCCTTGTTCCCGATCCTTTTACTTAAAATAGAACTACCAGCAAGGTAGACACTTTGAATGGTTTCAAAGTCATCTTCCGCATTGGCCCAAGCAAGTCCATAGGCTACATCTGCATCAGTTTTACCAAAAATGTGAGGTATTCCAAATTTATCCCTTACTATTTCAACATCTAAAGGGTTAATTTGACAGTATGCAAGATGAGCTGAGAAAAAGAAAAAGAAAAGTCTTTTCAAAATATTAAGTTCTTATTATCGATATTCTAAAAATAAATTGAAATTAAAATTCTGTAGGCAAGGTAAACTCCAGTAACCGACCAAATCCACCATCTATTTTTAAAATACCAATCCATAATTAATTAATTTTAAGAGTTGAGTTTAAGATGAATTATAAAATCCTAAGAATTTTTTAAAAAAAACGCTCTTTAATTTCTGCTAAAATGAATAATGCTAAGCAAAGAAAAAAAGAACCCAGAACAATACCACCAACGCCCATTTATTTTTTCTTTAAAGTTATGTTTAATTTAAAATATGGACAATTTTTTTTTAAAATTACTTTAAGCNTAGACTTGATACTATTTTAATTTCCCTAAATGTATATTTGCANATATTTTTTCAAATGGTAAATTTCGCTGCNATTATTAAATCATTTTTTTTTGGACTTATTTGTTTTGTCAATTTAAATGGTCAAAAAAATCATGATCCCTTCGCTAGATCAACTAGATTGCCTGATCTGATTTTTGGATTTGGTTACCAGTACAATACGCTCACCAAAAATGAAGTAAAAAATGGATCTATTATTTTATCTGCAGACTACCTGTTGACAGATAAAGATTTACTAATTGGNTTAGAATATNTTACAAATANTCCAAAGTTAAATGANGAATCAAGTGCAACTATTAACCAATTTTCTGTTTTGCAAGGTTATATTTATAATCACAATATAATTTCTTTAAGACTAGGGCGNTTATTTGGTCAAAAATTTCATTTATTAGGATCTTTAGGGATTGAAAGTTTAAGCCGTTTTGCTTCTTACAAGGGCCCAGAAGAATTTTTTATCAACAGAAATAAAAAATCAACTCTATTTAATTATAAAATTGCAGGTTTTTACAGGTTTCGAAGACTTGGTTACGAAGTAGGTATATCAAGAAGGGGTATAGGTGCAAAAATAATGTGGTATATTAATTATTAGATTACAATTAATAATTACTAATTTACTTTCAAATTAAAACTAATTTTTATAGATTTAACTAAATCAAAAAAGAATTAAACTATGAAAAAGTTAATATTATTTCTATCCTTTATTTTTATTACCACATCTTATGGGCAAAACATTGCTTTTGATTTTTCTTTTATAAAAGCTGAAGATATAGGAGCATACGATAGAAATTTAAAATCGAAATTCCAAAAGGTAAATCAAGCTTACAT
>PBVB01000050.1 GCA_002728075.1 Flavobacteriaceae bacterium | reverse complement strand
GTATACTCCTTTCCAAATAAAAAAACAGTAGGTAATTTAATATCGCTTACAAACACATTCTTAAGTTTAATTTTGGATCCTTGCTGTGCTTTTAGGTCAAAACAAAAAATTATAAGTAGAAAAATTGGTATTATTAATTTCATATTGAAAGTAAAATTACCATAATGTTTATTAAATAATAAACTTTTCTCTGTTTTGGATAAAAAAATCAAGGCTTTTTGGATTTTTTAAAGATCCATAATTAATAACTTCAGCTGGTGCATCCCCTAACAATATTTTTTTTATAGGTATTTCTAATTTTTTTCCACTTAATGTGTAGGGTACTTCCTTAATTGAAATTATTTTATCTGGGATATATTGAGGCGAGCATTTAATTTTTAATTGATTTTTAATCTTATCAATTAATTTAAAGTTTAGTTTTTTCCTTGTAACAACAAATAAAAATAATTTTGAATGATCTTTTTTATTTGGTAGATCTACTATTATTGAGTCTATAATTTCATATAACGAGTCTAAGACTCTGTATATTTCAGAAGTTCCAATTCTAACTCCTTTCCTATTTAAAGTAGAATCTGAACGTCCAAGAATTTTAATTCCTTTAGTTTCGCTTTTTTGTATCCAATCACCATGGGTCCAAACATCCTTAAATTTCTTAAAATAACTCTTTTTAAAAATCTTATTTTGGGTGTCACCCCAAAAATAAGTTGGCATACAGGGCATTGGATTTGTAATTACTAGCTCCCCAGTTTCATTTTTTAGTTTTTCCCCTTTTTCATTCCAACATTCAACTGATGCTCCCAACATCTCGCATTGCAAGTAACCTGCATAAACTGGTAAATTAGGATTTCCACCTAAAAATGCAGAACAAACATCGGTACCACCACTTAAGGAAATAAGTTGTGTTCTAGGTAGTTTTTTTTGTAGCCAATAAAATGCTTCTTCTGAAAGTGGTGATCCGGTAGAACCTATTGATTTTAGCTTTGGAAGTCTATTCTCGCTAATATCCTGCAAATCGTTTTTCATACTTTCAATAAAAAAAGATGCGCCATGCCCAAAATGAACAATAGATTTATCTGAAACAAAACGCCATTGAACATTAAGATTAGGATAACTCGGGGATCCGTCATATATGCAAAGCACTCCCCCACAAAGTAAAGCTCCTAATGCATAATTCCACATCATCCAACCTGTTGTGGTATGCCAAAAAAAACGGTCTCCTTGTTTTAAATTTTGATGGAGTGCAATAGCTTTATAATGCTCCATAAGCATTCCTCCTGTGCGATGAGTTATTGATTTAGGTCTACCAGTAGTTCCTGAAGAGTACAAAACCCAGATTGGATGGTCGTATTCCACTTCAACTGATTCCAAAGAAATTACCCTTTCAGTGTTTAAATTCCATGATTCGAAATCTGTTTCACAATAAAGGATAGTTTTTATTGTTGGAATGGCTTTTTTTATTGATCCAACTCGTTCCGACAGGGAATATTTTTTCCCATTATATGAATATTCTCTAATTGCAATCAATAAAGTTGGCTTTAGTTGTCCTACTCTAGAGATAACGCTTTCAGTCCCAAAGTCGGGAGAACAACAACTCCATACAGCACCTATTGAGTTTGTTGCTAAAAATGCTGCAATTGTAATCGGATGATTTGATAAATATCCAACTACACAATCTCCTTTTTTTACTCCTTCATTTAATAATTCATTTTTGATTTCACTTGCCTTTAAAAATAATGAATTCCATGTAATACACGTGTCTTCCTGCTTTTCATTTCTATATAGAATTACGTTTTCGTTAGTTTTAAAGTTTCTTTCAATGTGTTTTACATAACTGAGCATTGAATTTCCAAACCATTCAGCTTTATAAAAAGGTTTTTTGCTCCTTAAAATATAATTGTATGGTTTAGAAAAATTTATTTTAAAAAACAAAGCAATACATTCCCAAAAATCTGACAACTCGTTTACTGACCAATAATGAAAAGCTTTATAATTTTCAAATTTATGACCAGTTTTACTAGAAACAAACTCTTGAAATGATGATAAATTACTAGACGAAATGTCTACAGATAAAGGTGTCCATATTGGAAGATTAGCATCCATTGCTAGGAATTAAATTCTTTTACTAATGAAATAAAATTACATCAAAAGTTTCTTTTTATATTTATTACAATATNTATATCAAGATGTCAAAAGTTAAAAGTCTTGTAAATTCTGTTGAGAATTCGAGNAAAAGTTACATNNNNACAATTGGACAANTATCAAAGGAGNTTACTAACCATAAACCAAATGAATCCTCGTGGAATATAGTTGAAATAACAGAACACCTATATTGGGCCGAATTTTTGGGAGTAGCCGTTATGGCTAAGGTTTTAAATGAAATTTTAGATGGTAAAAGAGAGCAAAAATATGAATCAAAAAATAAGGGGTTGACAATTGAAAANGTGGTTGAATTAACCTGGAATCAAAAAGAACAAGTCCCAGATATTGCAGCNCCAAGGGTTNGAGGATCNATTNCATTTTGGATAAACTCGTTAGTTAGTCTAAATTCTATTCTTACCGAATTTACAAACAATCTAACTGATGATATGTTAAGAGTGATTGCTCATGCTCANCCCATTTCAGGAGAATTAGANTTTCAACAAAGACTTGAATTTTTNAGATTTCATATCGATAGGCACCATTTACAAGCAAAAAGAAACATCAAAGACTTTAAATAATTAAAATAAATATTATTCATAAGAGGATAAAAAAGGTAATATTTCAAATGTTACTATCATTTTTTTTTATTTTTTCTTCCTGTTCAAATTCTTTCAATGACCTCAGCATAATGACTTACAATATTCGTCTTGACACCCAAGAAGATGGNATCAATCAATGGAGTAAAAGAAAAAAAGGTTTGGTTTCTTTAATTAAGAAATTAAATCCAGATATTCTTGNAATCCAAGAGGGTCTTCCNAATCAAATTTTATATTTATCAAAACAATTAGAAGGGTATAGTTTGATTGGCAGCGGAAGAGATGGTGGAAATAATGGTGAATACTGTGCGATTTATTATAAGAATAATAAGTTTAAGTTAGAGAAAGANGAAACTTTTTGGTTATCAGAAACCCCAGAATTACCCTCGATTGGATGGGATGCAGCTTTGAACAGAATTGCGACAGTTGGAGTATTTACCAATGTAAATTCAAGTAAAAAACTGGTTGTATACAATTCACACTTTGATCATTTAGGTAAAATTGCAAGGGAGAAATCAGTCGACGTAATAATGAACCACATTAAAATAAATGATTATTTAAAAAATGCAATTATCGTTATGGGTGATTTTAACTCGGTCCCTAGCGAAGAGCCTATTAAGTTACTAAAAGAAAATCTTGAAGATTCCTTTAAAGATTTTCATTTGGAAAAACCATACGGTACTTTCAATGGTTTTGATTTAAAAAGCAAAATGGGAAGAAGAATCGATTATATTTTCACAAAAAATATCAATGTTTATGAATATAAGCATATTGATGAAAAATTAAAAAATGGAAATTGGCCATCAGACCATGTAGCAGTTTTTACGACTATTAAAAGTTTATNATTATTAGGTGAATCCAGAAAATAAGTAAATTATTTATATGAACTTATATTTGTGAAATTCTTGTACATTTTAGAAATTTAGATAAAAACAAACTTTATGAGGTATTTTTTTTTATTGGTAGCAAGTNTTTTTTCTTTTTTTACCTATGGCCAGTCAGATTATATTTTATCCAATTTAGATTCATCTAAAGGTGATTACGCAAAAATAGCTATGCAAATATGGGAGTATGCAGAGATGGGATATCAAGAGAANAAGAGTAGTNCTNTATTACAAAATAAACTTAANNTANATCGGGTTTTCTGGTAAAAGCTGGTGTGGCGGGAATTCCCACAGCGTTTGTTGCAGAATATAATAACGGAGGGCCAATAATTGCAATTCTTGGTGAATATGATGCATTACCTGGCCTATCTCAAAAAGCACTGCCTTACAAAATTACGAACGGAGGAAGAGGAGGTCATGCATGCGGACACCATCTTTTCGGTACTGCTTCAGCAGCAGCAGCAATTAGTTTAAAAAAATATATTATAAAGCATAGGATTAAAGGTACTGTTCGTTATTATGGTTGTCCTGCCGAAGAAGGAGGTTCAGGTAAAGTTTACATGACACGCGCTGGTTTATTTGATGATGTTGACATTGCTTTGCACTGGCATGCTGATGACGAAAACTCAGCAAATCCCCGTCCAGCCCTCGCAAATAAGTCTGCAAAATTTCGTTTTTATGGACGTTCTGCTCATGCAGCTGGAGCTCCTGAAGAAGGTCGGTCGGCTTTAGACGCTGTAGAAGCAATGAATTATATGACAAATCTTATGCGTGAGCATATGGATATGTCTGCACGTATTCACTATGTAATAACACGGGGAGGTGAAGCTCCCAACGTTGTTCCAGATTTTGCTGAGGTATATTATTACTCGCGTCATCCGAAGCGTGAAAAAGTAATGGCTTTATTCGATAGAATTNTTAAAGCAGCAGAAGGAGCAGCATTAGGAACAGGTACAAAAATGGAATACGAAATGATTGGAGGAACCCACGATTTACTTCATGTTCCAACACTTCAGCAAATGGTACACAGTAATTTTACTAAAATAGGTGGCTTTACATATAATGATCAAGAGCTAGATTTCGCTAAAAAAATTTCAGCAACTCTCAATAAACCTCTTGATATGAAATACATTCANGACGTTGCACCCTATGATANGAATCCAAAAGGTATTGGTGGCTCAACTGATGTTGGAGATGTTAGTTATACAGTGCCAACGGCTGGTCTTCGAGGTGCAACATGGGTGCCTGGNACACCTGCCCACAGTTGGCAGGCAGTCGCAGCTGGGGGAACAAGTATTGGTCTCAAGGGTATGATGCAAGCNGCTAAAGCATTAACTCTATCAGGTATAGAATTATTAGAGAAACCTGAATTAATAATAAAAATAAAAAAAGAATTTAAAGAAATTAGAGGAGANGATTTTAANTANATTCCTCTTTTNGGGGACAGAGNACCTGCNTTGGATTATAGAAATTAATTTATANCTATTTTAACAAAGCAAATAGNTCAATTGAANTAATTATTGTTGCAAANTCTTNATTTAGGCTAGCAATAGAACTCTCATAAATTAAATCACAATCAATCATTTTTCCGTCTATCCCTTTTGTGTTAAAACATGCAGTTGAGTCGGAAACCAAATAAGTTTCAAATCCTAAATTACCTGACATTCTTACCGTACTAGATAAACAATGATTAGTAGTCATTCCAACGATTACTAGAGTATTAATTTTGAAATTAATTAGCATATCTTCTAGTTTTGTTCCTATGAATGCACTGTTTACTTTTTTTGTTAAAACAATTTCATTATTTAAAGGTTTAACGTAGTCATTGAACTCAAATCCTGGTTTTGATTTATGAAGTTTTGACTTCTTATTAGTAGAACTGTGTCTAACATGAATTATTGGTAATTTTAACTTTCTCCATTCTGTTAAAATTTTACCACATATGAATTCTGCATCATAATTATTTCTTTTTATCCCTGGATAATCTTTTTCTAAAAATGCTTTTTGAACATCTACTAAAATGAGTGCTGGATTATTGTTTATAAAATTTTTGTTTTCCATTATAAAAATGACCTGAAAGATTACAAAATCAATTTATTCTAATCTAACATTACTTAAACCTAAAACAGTTCCTGTATCTGCTTTAATAAACATTGCAGATGAAATCATAGACATGTCGAGTCCTAATTCTTCAAAATATTTAAGCGGTATCATATACTCTTTCCAATCATCACTTATTTGAATTTCAATAGTTTTATCGCAAATACTTGAATCACATTGTCCTATGAAAATATTTGAAATTGGTTGATCAAAAGATTTAGCATTAAAAGCAAGTTTCATCGCTCCATTAGATTGACGGGTCATGTTATCAGGTTCAATAGAGGAAATTCGAAAATAATCTCCCTCAAATGAAGGTGTATACCGACTTTCATCTCCAGATGTCCAGTTAATTTTTAAAGCATCTTCTTGTGCTAAATGATCTGTTTTACTTACAATTAAACCTCCAACTGATGTTGGAAAACTTGCAATTTGCTTTTGTAAATCACCAGAGACTAACCATAACTCCCAGGGATCGACAACAGAACCCCTAGTATAAAATTGTCCAGATGAAGTAATCTCGTCTCTGTCAATACCACTATCCTCCGATAATAAATCAATATAATTATCACTTTCATATTCAAGTCCATATCCTAACTCAAATAGGTTTTTACTTTTTTCTGATACTATAGCTTTTGATGGCCAACCAAATGGGAGTTTTCCAGAAAAATTATAAGATAAATCAGACCTAAATAACATCTCAGCTATACCGCCGCCTTCACTACCAGGTAACCATGCTGCTATAAAAGAATCAGAATTATTAATCTCTGGATTAGTCCACAATGGACGGCCAGAGAGAAATACAGAGACCACAGGAATACCTTTATTTTTAAATATTTTTAGAATTTTTGTGTCAAAAGCATTTGATACAAAATCTAAATTTTGTTTATCTCCTTGAAACTCTGCATATGGATCCTCTCCAAATACCGCTATAACAACATCTACATCTTCATTAGACTTGCCATCTTCACTAAAAATAACTTTACCACCTGCTCTGTTTACTATATGTTTGATTCCATCTAAAATAGATACTCCATTTGGGAATTCATCATTGTTATGGTCATTACCTTGCCAAGAAAGTGTCCAACCACCACACGCTTTTGATATACTTGGTGCACCGTCTCCTATAATTAAAATTCTTTTTGAAGGATCAATTGGTAATGTATTATAATTATTTTTTAAAAGTACTAAAGACTCTCTAACTGCTTGTCTTGCAATCTCTCTGTTTTTGGGTAGGGCAAGAAGATTTTCATCTCCAGCATTTGGACGAGAGCTTGGAGGACCTTTTTTAAAAATTCCAGAATTAATTTTAACCCTTAAGATTCTTCTTACAGCATCATCTAATCTTTCCATCGAAATAGTTCCATTTTTAACATGTTTCAGTGTACTTTCATAAAGTCCCTTCCAACTATCTGGAGCCATATACATATCTAGTCCTGCATTTAATGATTGAGGACAATCAGTATTAGTACATCCTGACACCTGTCCGTGTCCATTCCAATCTCCAACTATAAATCCGTTGAAACCTAACTTACCCTTCACCACATTGGTTAAGAGTTTTTTTTCACCATGAATTTTCCTTCCATTCCAGCTAGAAAATGATGCCATAATAGTTTGTACCCCTGCTGGTATAGAGCTATAATAACCTGATGCATGAACTCTGCTCAATTCCTTTTCTGTAATTAAAGCGTCTCCTTGATCAACTCCATTTTCTGTTGCACCGTCAGCTAGAAAGTGTTTTGCACTTGATATGACTTTTCCGTCACTCAAAAAATTATCAGATCCAAATTGACCTTGTAACCCTATTACAACTCTATCTCCATAAGACTTTACTATTTTAGGATTCTCTGAAAATCCCTCGTAGGCTCTACCCCATCTCAAATCCATTGGGACTGCAAGTGTAGGAGCAAAAGTCCAATCATGACCAGATACAGTAAGTTCATGTGCAGTTATTTGGGCAATTTTTTCAATTAATTCAGGATTATTCATAGCACCTAATCCAACGTTATGAGGAAAAACAATAGCGCCTTTTAAATTTGCGTGTCCATGAACAGCATCTATTCCCCATATGATAGGAATTGGTATTTCAACACCTTCATCATCAATAGATGCATTGTAATATTTATCTGCCATTTCAAGCCAATCTTTAGTTTGCGCATATGGCAATGGACCTGGAGCAGAATTTCCACCGCTTAAGACTGATCCTAATCTATATTTTTTAACATCTTCTGGGGAAACTGAATCACTATCACCTTGAATTACTTGGCCAACCTTTTGCTCTAATGTAAGTCTAGGTAAAATTTCATCAATCTGTAATTCTATTTCTGGATTAAGTGGAAGAGGTTCAAGTTTAACCCATGGATCATCCTGTGCAATATTACACCCAATACAATTTAGTAATAATAAGCTACTGAATAGAAATTTTAAATATAGATTTTTGATGATTATTATAGTTTAATATTAATAAATTTGCTAGTTTAAAAATAAATCAAATTTTGAATTTAAATAGAATATCTAAGAGCTTTATTCTTTTTATAATAATTTTCAACTTTAATATTCTAGCACAAGAAAATTATGTTGAGCAGATCAAAGAAAATGAATACAAGCTACCAATACAATTTATCAAAGCTGGTAATTTTACAATGGGAAGTCCTAAATCTGAGAAAGTGCGTTTTGGAGATGAAGGTCCTCAGCATAAATTTTTTGTAGAT
>PBVB01000049.1 GCA_002728075.1 Flavobacteriaceae bacterium | reverse complement strand
TAAGAAATATCTGTCACTTGGAAAATATCTCCTCTGTGGAATGGGGTTGTTTTATTACCTAATTATTCAATTTTTAACAGACACTTTAAATCTGCAAAAGCCTCTAGATCTACCAATATTTTTAGAAGATTGGTATATTTAAATATGAAGAAACTAATTCTACTATTACTATGAAAGAATCTAAAATATCTTTAGGTGCAGGTATAGGATTACTTGCAGGAATTATAATTGGAAGTGCTACTGATAATGTTGGTTTATGGATTCCGTTAGGTTTATGTTTTGGTGCAGGTATTGGAACTGTATTAGAAAAAAAAACTAAATGAAAAAACTAACTTAAATGCCTATTATTTTGCCTAATCACAAGCTTGAAGAAATTCCAAGCATTGTTTTTTCTGAACTTAGAAATGGTATTTCTAGAAAAAAACACCCATTTAAAAACGTAGTATTAACAACAGTAAATGAAAAAACACCAATGTCTAGATGGATTGTTTTCAGAAAATTAACACTAGAAAACAATCTGCTTATTTACACAGATTCAAGAAGTGAAAAAATTAAAAATTTAAGAGAAAATTCGAGTTGTGGTATTTTATTTTATAATCATAAACAAGGTTTACAAATATTTTTTAGTACTGTATCGACTATTCATCAAAACAATGAATTGACAAGAAAATATTGGCAAGGTGTTGTAGGGACTAGTTCTGAAAACTATACAACCATATATCCACCTAGTTCACCAATTAATAATATTTATGAAGGACACAAAACTGAAAAAGATTTAAATGACAAACACTTTTCAATAATTGAATTACGTCCCATCAATATGAGTGTATTACAATTAAGTAGAGATGGTCATATAAGAGCTAATTTCAGCAAAGCTAATAATGGTTGGGAGGGCTCTTTTATAGTGCCTTAAGTGATAAATATCTGTCACTTGGAGAATATCTCCTCTGTGGAATGGGGGTTGTTTAATGGCAAGTATATCTAATCAGGCAGAGTTTCTGGTTGTGGCTACAATCTTTTCGAAGAAATGATAGTCTTCTAGAAAAAATGGAAAATAAGTGGAAAAAAAGTGGCTAAAAATTCGTAAATTAGGGTAATTAGAATGATTGGAATAATGTTTCTATTTTTTCTAGACGCAGCTGGGTAGAGCCCATAAAAAAAGGGAGAACTACTCTCCCCTACTTGGGTGGAAGATCGGTCTCGAACCGACGACCTCCTGAACCACAATCAGGCGCTCTAACCAACTGAGCTACAACCACCATAATAAAGTAAATTTAAGGTAATTTAAAATCCCTTCAAAATAAAGATTTGGTTATTACATGATGCCTTTTAAGTCTTTTACTACTGGTGGCCTTTCAACAGTAAAACCTTCTGCGGCAAAAACAACTTAAAATAACAATATTAAAAANTTACACTAACTAAAAAGAACAAATCAANTTCAAATTTTGACTTGTCAAATTTAATACTTTGACAGTTTTTTGACAGTTTTTTGACAATTTTTTATCGTTAGTAAAACGCGGATAATTATAGTGCTTTAGATTGTATTCCACAGAGGAGATATTCTACAAGTGACAGATATTTATTAAATAAATTACTAGTAATAACTATTACCCACTACATAAAAGTACAATACTTGGCTTGTAAAACCTGAAAAAATCCCTAAGCCGTTGTTTATGTTTGTGTATGGCTCATTTAAATCTCTTGAGTCTTGGGTAGACGTTTCGTAAAGTAGGGCATATTCTTTATTGACTTTATAAATTGTAACCTTATGCTGACCATATTGTGAATAATGTATCATAGGCCTTATCTGGAAGATACTTTGTTGTGTAGGTTCAGTTGTATATTCAAAATTTATGTCTAAAGAACCAAGAATATCTGTTGGATCTATCGAAATCGGACGTTTCTCGGTATTTTTAATTACCAAATAATAGTAACTACCATCGTCATTTATCCAATTGACATCAATAGTCTCTCGAAAAGATTCTCTAAAGCTTCTTAAATCTTGAAAAGAATTTATTTGAGGTATCTCGATTAAATTTGTTGAAATTGAAACACCATTTGGTTTACTTGGTATTGTGGTTGAAGAAGAAATTATTTTATCTTCATATTCGAAACTTAGCTGATACATATCACCAACGTTAATAGATAAATCAGTTCCATCATAATAATACCTCCCTGGTTCTTTCGTTTTTTGTGACAGAACAAAATTTTGACTACCATTGGAAATTGAAATATTTGCATCGGTTATAGGTTCTGGTTCAATATCCCTTCCAGCAGTAAATGGGACTGTTTTTTTTAAATAAACATCATCAATAGGTTCNCCTTCATAAATAAAGGCTTCTACTACTGGCTCGCTTTCTTCTTGATCAAAATCTTGGACATCTTCGCAAGATGAAATAACAACTACAAATATGACTGCTATTATTTTTTTAAAATTTTTCATAGATATAAATTTAAAATGATACGTTAAAAAATAAGCTAGGTGTAAATCCCAAATAATTGACATTTGTTTCTATAATCTCACTCTCAATTATTTCAAATTCTTTATACCAAGTATTAGATCTGTTATATAAATTGAATAGAGATAAGCCCATACTGCCTTTTCCAGAACCTACATTAAAGTTATAAGTGGCGCTTAAGTCTAATCGGTGATATGGTGCAAGCCTTGGACCATTTTTATCTCCGACATTTACATACTCCGTTTCTGTACCGTCCAAAAGTTTAATCGTATAAATTCCTTTAGGTGCTGTGTAAGGCTTACCACTTCCGTAAACCCAGGTTGCCCCAAAATCCCATTGACCTTTCTTGAGTACATTTACAATTTTTAATTCGTGACGCTGATCGTTTAGTGCGTAAAAAGGATTATTGGCTAAATCTGGAAATGAATGCACTACCTCGCTCAAAGTATAACCTAACCAACCTGTATACACACCTATTTTCTTTTGAATTAAAAAATCAATGCCACGAGATATCCCAGTACCTTCGAAGAATAGTTGGTCATTAGGGTTTGCACCTAGTGCAGATTGAAAACGAAGTGAAAATTCGGTAAGTCCTGTCATTTCTTTTTCAAAATATTCTATATCAAATAACCAGTTTTCTATTTCATAGCTTACGCCTAAAATTGAATGCCTTGAAAAACTAATTGGACTATTATTCCCATTTGCTAAAAGCCAAAAGTCTCTACTGCCTTGAGAAACGTCTTCTCTAACAATTCTATTTACGAATTGATAATATTTCCCCCAAGCTCCTTTTAGCTCAACTTGATTATTTAATTGATAGGATATNGATAAACGAGGTTCATAAAAGATATCATCACTAACATCAAAATGGGTTGCTCGAATTCCACCAATAATACTTAAATTTTTTATCGGATCCCATTTGTCCTGTAAATAGACCGTACTTAAAAAACCTTTATCATTTTGAGATACTACTGTTGTTGTGTCATTAATGCTATATTTATAGTCGACTTCATTCTTAGTTAATTGTCCTCCGAATTCCAAACTGTGTTTTGAGTTAATTTTAAATTCATTGTGGATTCTAAGTGTATAATCTTTTAAATTATTGTCTTCTAACAAACCTATTTTATTAGTGATTGTTGAGTCTGCTAATTGAATATTTAGATTGTTTATTCTTTTTCTCTGACTAAAGTAATTTGAATAAGCACCCACGATGTTAGTATAAAACCTATCGCTCCACTGTCTCGCCCAACGAACACTAGAACCCAAGTTCCCCCAGTTTAGTAAATCTTCAATATCCGTTATGATTGTTCTTTCTTCTTCTGTTCCTCGGAGAATTGTGTTTTGATTTTCCCTTGAGCTGTCTAAATTATCTTCGCCGTTATAAATTGAGACTGAGATAATATCTTTTTCACTAGGCTTATAACTTAATTTTGCGTTTAAATCGTAAAAGTAAAATGAGGGCTGTAATTGGTTTTGAACAACTCTAGCTTGAAAAGGCAAATTACTATTATTGGTAGGAGCCGAATCATTGTACAAATCAAAAATACTTTTATATAATCTGCTTTTAAGAATATCGGTATAAGATCTTCTTCCAGATATTAAAATATTTGCTTTATTACCGATTGGAATCTCAACAGTTGCATTAGCACTTAACAAGCTTATACTACTCGACAAAGTAAACTTATTGCTATTGCCCGTTTTACCAGTTAAATCCATAACACTTGAAATTCTACCACCGTACTTAGCGGGAAAACCTCCTTTAAATAGCTGAACATCCTTTATAACATCACTATTAAAAGCGCTGAAGAAACCATAAAAATGATCAACGTGGTATACCGTGAAACCATCCAAAAGAACTAAGTTTTGATCTGGTGTGCCACCGCGTATATATAAGCCTGACGATGACTCATTTGTACCGCTTATACCAGGAAGTAATTGTAAAGCCCTAAAAATATCCTTTTCACCCAAGTTTGGTATACTAGCTAGTTTTTTAGGTGATAAAGATATTTGACTAACGTTTTTGTTCATTTGTATAATTTCCTTCCCCGAATCTAAACTCAGTACCACTTCTTCAAGTTGATTTGAATCAGGTGTCATTAGTATTATTATTTTATCATTTACCAGCTCTGTTGTGAGTGTCAAAATCTCTGTTTTATAACCCATAAATTGTACCTGTATAGTTGATGCGTCTGAGGGTACATTAAATAAAGTNAAAAAACCGTCCTCATTTGTTATTGAACCGATATTTGTATCTTTCACAATAANATTGGCGAAAGGCAAGGATTCACCACTTTCTTTGTCTTTCACAACACCACTTATCGTAATTGGATTAGTCTTGAATTTATAGGTCAATAACGAAGGTTCTTCATATCTTTTGTATGGAAATGTATAAGACTTGAATAAAGGACAAAAGATAAAAGCAATTAAAATTAAACCTACATTTTTTTNCCTCACATTCTTATATTTTTGATTGTAAAAATCTTAAGAATATGACTTCAGATTCATTAAATTTTCTTAAAGCTGGAAAAATTTAATTTGAATTATGCATTTTATAGGTTTAACCTGCTTTAAATCTATTGCAGATTTATAAAGCTAACCATTTTTTGAATTCAGATGCNTTAGCTTTACTTACAATTATTTTGTCATCTGACTTGGGAATGACGTTAACAATTAGTCGACCATTGAAATAGAAATCAACATTCTCAATTGCATTTCTTTGAACGATGGATTGCCGATTAGCCCTATAGAAATTAATTGAAGGTAATTCATTTTGTATTTCGTCTAAAGTATGGTCGATTACATATGTTTTGTTTTTANACGTAATGGCATAAGTAGTCTGGTTTTTTTTGAAAAAATAGGAAATACTATTAACTGTTAATGGAACAAGTTTGTCTTGGTAATAAACCAAAAATGAATGTCTACCATCAGGCCTAGTTTTAAAATTTAAAATTTTTATTAAGCTCTCATAATCTGAAGCATTTATATCTGTTTTGGTTAAACTTTTAAACTTATCTAATGAGTTCTTAATTTTCGATTTGTCAAAAGGCTTTAATATGTAATCTATGCCTTTTACATTAAATGCTTCTAAGGCATATTTATCATAAGATGTTATAAATATAATAGGAGTTTTGGATTCTACTTCTTTGAAAATTTCAAAAGCGTAACCATCGGTTAAATGAATATCCATCATTAAAAGGTCACATTTTGATTGATTTTCTTTCAACCAAGCAATGGAATCTTTAACGCTAGATAATATTTTTATTATAAAAATTGAGTCGTCAATCTCATTAAGAATCGATTTAAGATTCTCCGATAGTAAGGGTTCATCTTCAAAAATTACTACATTCATTATTTATCAATTTAAACAAGAGGTAATTCTACACTAAAGTATTTTTGGTTTTTTTGAATATTAATTTCTTTACCCACCAAAATTTTGTAACGTTCGTTGAGATTAACAAGTCCAATTCCTCCTGTATTTACACTTTTACTTTTGATGTTTAAATCGTTTTTAAAAATGAGTGAGTCACCCTTTTTTGTCAAGTATATACAAAGTGGATTTTCTGTTGATATATCATTGTGCTTAATTACATTTTCAACAAGAGGCTGAAATGACATATGTACTATTTTTTTTTTGATATCAGGCACATCTTTATGAAATGACAAACCACCCTGGAGTCTTATCTTATATAGATCCAAGTATGAATCTAACAAAGCAAGTTCNTCAACTAAATCAATAATTTGAGTTTCACTATTAATAAGAGAGTGGCGAAAAACATCGGATAAACTTGAAAGATATTTTATGGCTTTCTGTTGATTTTGATTTATAAGAGCTGACAGATTTGCAAAAGAATTAAAGAGAAAATGAGGGTTGATTTGAGCTTTGAGGTTTTCTAATTTTGAATTTAAGAAAGATGATTTTAATCTTTCATTCTCTAATTCTCTGAAATTATTTTGTTTATTAAGCTGCAGTAATCTTATAGTTATAAACATTAAAACAGAAGTGATCAAATATTTTACAAAACCTCTTCTATAAAACGCATTTTCGTTTAAAACATTGTTAAATAATAACTCTTGAATTTTTGAACAAATAAACCAAAAAATAACAGTAACTATAAAGAATGTCAAGATCATCCTTATATTAAACAAATTATATAGAAGTATGTTTTGAACTTTTTTTAAGGCTATAAAACCAATTAAGCAAGAAAATAGAATTTGACATAAGACCTGATAAATAAATTCGATTAGGTTAAAACCCGAGCGAGGAAAATAAATATCATATCCGAATATCAAAAGAGTACTTGGTATATTTAAAAACAATGCTATAAAAATCGAAGCATAAACAACCGATAAGTTTTCTCTTTTAGCCAAATGCATAATTAAATTAGTCCATCATAATTGAGTTTTATCAATCTAAATTCAAAATGAGAATTTACTCAAATTAAAATGATGGACTAAAATTATAAATTATTGATCAATTGATACATTTTCTCAGCTCTCCTCGCATTTTCACTTTGCTCTGCTTCTGTTTTTCTTTATGTGTTTTAAATTGATTTTCATTTAACAAAAGCTTTAACTGATCATCTCTTTTATCCCTTACTTTTTTTAAATCTTTAAGTTTTTCAAACTTAGCTTTATTACTATTCTTAATAATTTCAAGTTCTGATAGAAATTTAACATTTAGTTCTTTGTATTGAATCTTTTGTTTTTCGCTTAAATCTAAAAGTTCTATTTGATTTTTAATTATAATTCTTAAGTTATCACAATTAAATTTAAGATTTTGTGCATAAAAATTAGTGACCATAAATAACGTGACAAAATGAATTGTTTTCATATTTAAAGTATTTATTCATATAAAATTATAGACAATAATTTTTAGAACTATTTCAAAATCATTTCAAGCATCTGAATTGGTACCTAAAACATCCAAATTTACTCTCCAACCGTAACTGTTTCTCTAAACCAATGNAAATAATTAAACACTTTCCATAGGTGTTTTTATCTTAGTGAAATGAAATCTATATCAATTTTTGTATTAGGAATATCTGTGGGGGTTAATTTATCAAATATTTTAGGTCTTGAAATATTAAATTATANTATTGGCTTATTATTATTTTTTGTTGCGCTTATTATTGGAGAGATTCCTAAATGGCTTAAAAAAAACTAAACATCTCTTTTTGGGACAGGAAATCTTCCGCTTACNATTTTTAAATGTAAACTTATATCCATTAACCTCTTNAGGGTTCAATTATAATTGATAGTATTCAGTAGGTTTATTGTCAAAATCAATTCAAAATGATTTTGGGATATTTGAAGTTGAAATTTAGATGTTTCAATTTTTTTTTTTAAAATATTTTTCTTTAATGTTTTTACTTATTGTGTTAATTATCAATTGAAGGTGTCTTTATGAGAAATCTATTTAAATTATTTACAGTAATCCTCTTGTTTTCATGTGACAAAAATGAAGAACCTCAAGAACAGATTGAAAATGATAGCACAGGGGAAGTTGTAATGGTTGAAATTGATGAAGAAATACAAGATACCCTTGTGTCGGCTTTTTTTGGACTTGATAATGCACTACCAAGTCTATTATTGTGTAATCAACAAGGAAGCCGGTTAGATGGTATGCCTGTTAATTTTAAATTCCCATTAGATGCATCCAGTTTATCAGAAACTGATTTTGAAGTTTTAGATAGCCTTGGAAATATACATACCCCTATTTGTGTTTCTTTGGCTCCAGCTAATGAAAACGGAGAAAATCGAACTGTGCTTCTGTTAGGTGAATTTGGCACCGCTGTTAC
>PBVB01000118.1 GCA_002728075.1 Flavobacteriaceae bacterium | reverse complement strand
AATTTAATTCTGACCAAAAATCTAAAACATTGTCAATTGAAACTAAACCTGTACTACCTTGGTATGGGACAATAGGATCTTTAGCTCCGTGAATATTTATCATTGGCTTTGGGACGTAGGCATTGCAGTTTTCGTAAGTATCAGTCAGCATCGTCCCGGCAACAGATCCTATTGCTGCAATTTGATTAGTTAAATTACACGCTAGCGAATAAGATAAGAAACCTCCGTTTGAATAGCCGCAAGCATAAATCCTTGAACTATCAATATTTATTTTTTTTGGAAGAGTAGTTAAAAGTTTATCTATAAACCCCAAATCGTCGGTACTACTTTTATTGCCCTCTCCAACTGGGCTTGGATTCCAATGAGGATAATTTCCAAGTAGAGTCCCTTGAGGATATATTAAAATAAATCCTTTGGATTCAGAAAGTGATCTCATATCAGCATTTCGTAAATGCCTTTCTGATGTTCCGCCAAATCCGTGGAAGTTTAGCATTACGGGCATAGATACGCTTTCATTATAGGATTCTGGGATATAGAGTAAATATTCTCTTACTTGATTCTGGTAGACAAGACCTTGACTGTGTAATCCTTTTCTGATTTCCAGAATGGGTTCTTCTTGGTCCAAATTACTTTTGCAGGAACAAAAAGTCAGTAGCAAAAGTAATATTCTAAATAATTCCAAAACAAAGTTTTTGTTCATCTTACATACTTAAAAATAAGTAATTATACATAATTTAAAACTGGGCCGACTACAATGTAGTTGAAATTTGATAATTTAGATTTTATGATCTAGGAAAAAATGATTATTTCAAATCTAAAAACAAAAATTTCAAGAGCATTGTTTTGTTTTATGTTTTTATTCTTTGCAAATGCCCAAGAGGGAAAAGATAAAGCAAATCTAAAGCTTGTAGAACTATTTAATGAGTGGAGGAGTTTTGAAATACCTCCATTAAAAGAGGGTGTGCCTGACTATTCCAAAAACACATTCGATGTTCGTTATAAAGAGTACAAAAAACTAAGAAATCAACTCGAGTCTTTTTCAATTGATTTGTGGCCGGTTCATATGCAAGTAGATTGGTATTTATTGTGGGCCGAAATGAACGGATATTTATTCAATTATAAAGTCTTGAAACCATGGCAAAGAGACCCAGCATTTTACAAATCAATTTGGACTTACAAAAGCGATGTCCCTGCACATGAAGGACCCACTCCTCATTTCACAATTGAACTTTGGCAATATAACTTTCCATTAAATGAAAAGGATAGAATTAAATTACTCTCTTCTTTGAAGTTGATTCCAAAGTTTAATGAAGAAGCCCAAATAAANCTTNCAGGCAATGCAAGAGATTTGTGGATCGCAGGGATCAGAGATATNGAAAAGCAATCAAAAATTTTAGAGGGCTTAAATTTTAAGTCTGGAGTATCCAAAGATAAAGAGCTTGTTATAGAAATTAAAAATGCAAAAAGCTCAACAGATGACTTTGTAAAATGGCTTAAAACGGAGGCTTTAAAAAAAAACGGGCCGTCTGGAATTGGTAAAGAAAATTACACATGGTATCAGCAAAACGTCCATCTTGTACCTATGACTTGGGAAGATGAAGTTTTTTTACTTAAAAGGGAGTTGGCAAGGGCTTGGTCGTCGCTGAAACTAGAAGAGCATCGAAATAGAAAATTGCCAGAACTTAAACCTGCTAACTCACCGTCTAGCTATAGAAAACTTGCTGTAAATGCTGCAAAAGAGTTGATAGATTTTTTGGATCAAAATCAAATAGTCACAGTAAAAGAATACTTTTTAAAATCATTGCAACCGCATCTAGGAGAGTATATTCCAGATGAGAAAAGAAACTTTTTTTGGATCACTGCCCACTTNGATCCAAAACCACTTTTTTCTCACTTTTATCATTGGTTCGAACTTGAAAGAATGGAGGTAGAGCCTCATACAAATCCGATCAGAGAAAAATCACTTCTTTACAACATTTTTGATTCTAGAAACGAAGGATTGGCTACTGCTGTGGAGGAGTTTTTCATGCANGCTGGGTTATACGACCAAAATCCGAGAGCAAGAGAAATCGTNTATATTTTGATCGCCCAGAGAGCTGCAAGAGGTTTAGGATCTTTATATGCACATGCCAATATGTTGACTATGGAAGAAGCTGGTAAGATACACTCTGAATATACTCCCAGGGGATGGATGAAAACAGAAAAAGAACTTTTACTTTTTGAACAGCAACTTTATTTAAGACAGCCCGGTTATGGAACAAGCTACATAACTGGGAAATATTTAATAGAAGAAATGATGATGGAAGAAGCAAAAAATGATGAGGTTAACTTTACAATCAAAAAGTTTTTTGATTCTATAAATAGTATAGGGAATATACCAGTATCTTTGGGTAGTTGGGAAATGACTGGAAATCCAAAGCAGCTAAAATCAATAATAAATTCCTTCTCTCCTTTGAATTATTGAACCAAATATTAATTCAAGAATATTTCTCCTTTAGAATAAATCAATTGCACTTGGTGGACTTATCTGAAGCCCAAATGATACCTGACTTAATTAAATCCATATGTAGTGGTTCCAAAAAGTATTTTCCTTTGTGTCCCATTGCAGAATAAAATGCTTTTCCCTTTCCAACACAANTTGTCCATACAATTGGGTGATCTTCATCCATAGTAGAATCAGTAATTACATTATCTTTTAGTCTTGTCATCACCAAGTTCTTTTCAATCAAATTATAAATTACATTGGAGCCTTTTTTTCTAGGGCTTTCCTCAAAAACATACCACTCATCTTCTCTTTCCCATCTAGATGGTAGATTTTGGCAATTTGTAAAACTAGAGGTGCATTTTTTTTCTAAAGTTCCATTTTGAAATTGATATTCCATGTTTGGGTGATGAGTGAATTTTGCTTTTAGAAGAACCTCATAATACCATTCCCAGTCTTTAGAATAATCACCTGCACCGTGAAATCCAACATATCCACCACCACTTTCAATGTAATTTTCAAAAGAATCCATTTGGACTTTATTTAAAGTATTTCCGGTAGAATTATTCCAAATNANAACATCAAANTTTTTTAAATCTTTATCATTAAATANATTAGGNTCATTACTAAATCGAAGATTCCAATTATTGANAATNCCCAACTTTCTAACTTCAACTTTAAATGCTTTAATTGCGTCNGTATGCTCAAAAGCACCTACAGCTGAGTATACAAGTCCAGAAAGATTTTTTTTANTACCCTTTAANTTAACACTTAAATCTTCCTTNATTTGATNGGAGGCCTTGTTAAAAAAACTATTGTAAGCAATAGATAAACCTTTGTAACCAAAAAAACCGAAGAGGAATAATAATAAATATGTAAAAATTTTTTTCACCATTAAAATGGAATAATTGTTTATGTAGTATACTGTTTTATTTCTCTAAACCCNTAATTTTGTAACAATCAATGGNCTAAACTTTAAATTCAAATCAAGTGACAACAAAGTTTTAACACTTTTGGGACACTCACTGTTTTTCTTCGGTTAGTAAATAAAACTTTTATCCAGTAAATCAGAATCTCCATACTGTATTCTCATTTGCTTTAAATCTTNTGTNAGCTTTTNTANAANTTTTTNATATTCTGGNTTATNGTAAACATTTTTCATTTCGTTGGGATCNTTNANNCGATCGTANAATTCCCATTCATCTATATCATTGTAAAAATGTACTAGTTTGAANTCTTTACTNACTATCCCGTAATGNCTTTTTACCATNTGAACNGANGGATATTCGTAATAATGATAATAAACAGCNTCTCTATTCCANTNNTCNNNATCNGCCTTTNANCAANGGNANAAGACTTTCACCCTGCATATCANTNGGNTGGTCAATCATAGCCGCCTCNAGAAAAGTTTGAGCAAAATCTAANTTNTGAACCATTTCCTCGCTCNTAGTNCCNGGCTTAATAACATTAGGCCATTTTATNATCAAGGGAGTTTTAAAAGATTCATCATAGATAAACCTTTTATCAAACCATCCGTGTTCTCCAAGATAAAACCCTTGGTCAGATGTATAAACCACAATTGTATTGTCTTCTAAACCACTNTCTTTTAGGTAATCCAAAANCCTACCNACATTATCATCGACGGAAGAAATGGTAGCCAAATAATCTTGCATATATCTTTGATATTTCCATTTCATTTTTTCTTTATCATTCATTTTTGGCCAATTTTCTTTGAAGTCTTTACTAATCTTATCTAAGGTGACATTATATTTTCTTTTTTGTTCATCATTGGCTCTATTAAAGGGGCCATAGAATCTTTGGGCTGTTGGCTTTACTATCTTTCCTTTGCCAGTTACATATTGAATTTCTGGCTCAACTTTACCCATCTCTTCAATAGTTGACGGTCTTACTTTACTGTCGTGCATGTATTGCATATGCTTGAAAATATTCATTTCAGCACTTTTTGCTGCAGCTCCTCTTCCTTTATAATCATCAAATAAGGTTTTGGGTTCTGGGAATCTTTTTTCATAAAATTCTGCAAACTTCTCTGGACTTGGCCACCATGCTCTGTGTGGTGCTTTATGCAAATACATCATCAAAAATGGTTTACTTTTATCTCTTTTATTTTTAAACCAATTTAGAGTTAAGTCGGTTATAATATCTGTAACATATCCTGTAATTATGGTGTCCTTTTCTTTACCAATAAATCTTGGATTTATATAGTCCCCTTGTCCTGGAAGAATTAAAAAATCGTCAACTCCTTTAGGATTGTTCCCAAAATGAAGTTTCCCAAACATCGCTGTTTGGTAACCATTTTCTTGAAAAAGCTGAGGGAAAGTTAACTGTGTGTCATCAAATTTTGCATGGTTATCAATCTTCCCATTTAAATGGCTATGTTTTCCTGTTAAGATTACAGCTCTTGAGGGGGCACATATAGAATTTGTAACACAAGCATTACTAAATATCATTCCCTCATTGGCTATTCTGTCAATGTTAGGGGTTTGGGTAAGAGAATTGTTGTAAGCACTAATAGCCTGATAGGCATGATCATCAGACATTATAAATAAAATGTTTGGTTTGACCCTCGATTCTTTTTTTTTGTCACAGCTAACAATAAAGGCTAGAATAGAAATAGTTAAGTAGAAATATTTCATATCAAATTTGGGTTCTTAAAAATTTATATGATTTTGTTATATGAAATTCAACTGTTTTAATTGAAATATCTAAAAATTTCGATATTTCTTTATTTGTTAAACCACTTTGCTTGCTTAGTTTAAATATCTCTTTTGTTTTTGAAGGCAGCTTTTCAATACTAGCGATGATTTTTTTAAGTTTTATTTCAAATTCTTCTATAGGGGTATCGTTTACAATTTGATCCAATAATTTTAAATAAGAGTCGTGTAATTTAGATCTCGATTTATTCTTGTAATAAAGATCAATGAATTTATGATAAAGTGACTTGTATAAAAATGACTGGAGTGAGTAATTGGGGTTAATTTTTTTTCTGTATTCATACAACTTTATAAAAACCTCCTGAACTAAATCGTCAGCAGTAGCATGATCACCAGACAAGCTTAATGCGTAAGCAAACAATTTGTCACTGTATAAACTTACGGCTTTAATGTATGCTTTTTCGTCACCATTTTTAAGATCTTTTGAGAGTTTATAACCAGACATATTAAGTTAAACTATATATAAAAATTAATGTTTCAAAATTTTTGTTCTATATAATTAATTCTAC
>PBVB01000048.1 GCA_002728075.1 Flavobacteriaceae bacterium | reverse complement strand
ATTTATGATCCTTTAGTATCTTTGATGAGGAGAACAACGTAAAAACATGTTTCCTTCTTCCTCGAACATATTTATTTTTTTCAACGATTTTTATTGGTCTATTTATCCCAGATCTAAATTTAAATTCAGTCTCTAAGAATTGAAGTTGGTACTTTTCACTAGAAAAATTATTAAAAACCAAAGTGGCTCTGTGATAGTAAAGTTCAAAGGATATTCCAAATAATGAAAAATCTCTTAACACTTTATTGTTTTGCTGGACAATCTTGATAATAGAAAAATTTTCTGAATCAATCCAAATATCACCATTATATTTTCCTTTTGAGGATTTAGGCTTAAATTTTATTTTATAAACTGGTATCTCCCCTTCATAAGAGTAGGAAATGATTTTAAAATCATATAAGTAAGATTTTTTTAAAAATTCAAACTTTAGCCCTTTTTTATAAATACCATCGTATATTCTTGATATTCGACTTTTTCTGTTTTTATAAAAATTTTCATTTTCAATATTCTTTTTTTCCAACTGTTTTTTAATAATTGCTGAATCATTTTTTATACTATCTATGCTTTCCTCAATCAATTCTTCCCTGTCAACCTTTGTGCTGAAAATCCCTGATTTAAATTTGAAATAAGAATCTTCTTTTGTTTTCTTATTTAAAATTTCTGCAATCTTTTTTTCAATTCGTTCGTATCCTTTTTCGTTAACAGTATCTGCGAGATCTACTGCTTTTATAATTTCAATTTTTTGATTTTCTTTGCTCCAATCACCGTAAATATGACCGAGTGATTCGGTATGCCAAGAGTCGTTTTTGGGTATTGATTTAAATATTGAATCCCAGAATTTTCTATTTAACTCACTAATTGTAGATTTTTCAATTTCCATCTTCATTTTATCCCATTTTTGAAAAAAAGATTCTCTCATAAAATATTTTTTTTTAGAATAACTAGTTAAATATTTTTCATCTATTCTCTCCTTAACCTTTTTAATTATTTCATTTGCGTCTAAGTTTTGAGATGTTAGAATTATAGAATTAAGTTTTATTGTTTTTTCCGTCAGTTTTATTACTGACTGTTTTAGCTTATCAATTGCAACTTTATATTCATTGTAGCCCATACAAGTTATAAATAGTGAATCTTTATTTGAAAAATTAGTTGATTTTAAAACTCGGAAAAATCCCTCTTCATTGGAAATTGTATTGTAATTGAAATTTGTTAAAATGGTTGTAAATGGAATGGGATCTTTTGTGACGCTATCAATAACTTGTAAATTTAGTTGCTGCCCTTGTAACACAATTATTTTTAAAAAAATCAAATAATAAAAAATTCGTTCCATTGCTGTTATATGTTATTTTTAAGTTTTTTTAGTTCATCTCTTAACCTAGCTGCCTCCATGAAATCTAGGTTTTTGGCAGCTTTTTCCATTTTTTTTCTTGTTTCTCTAATCTTTTCTTCAATCCTTTTTTTAGGTAACAGATATATCGATTCTTCATCAATTTTTATTTTTTTTTCAATTTCTGAATCAACTTTTTTTGCAAGAGCGTTATCTAAAGTTTTTTCTATCTGTCTTGGAATTATATTATTAATCTTATTATACTCTTGCTGCTTTTCTCTTCTATAATTTGTTTCTTCAATTGTTTTTTTCATTGAATCTGTAATTTTATCGGCGTAAAGAATAGATTTACCATTAACATTTCTCGCTGCTCTTCCTATTGTTTGTGTTAAGGAACGATTCGACCTTAAAAAGCCTTCTTTGTCTGCATCCAATATTACCACTAAGGAAACCTCTGGTAAATCCAATCCTTCTCTTAAAAGATTAACTCCAATTAGAACATCGAAATCACCCTTTCTTAGTCCCTGCATGATTTCAACTCTCTCCAATGTTTCTACGTCACTATGAATATACCGCGACCTTATTCTAATTTTTGCCAGATAATTTGAGAGTTCTTCTGCCATTCTCTTTGTCAATGTTGTGACTAGTGTTCTTTCCTTTGACTCAACTCTTTTTTGAATCTCTTCAATTAGATCATCAATTTGATTTTTACTTTTTCTTACATCTATAANTGGATCTAATAACCCAGTTGGTCTTATAATTTGTTCAATAAAAACACCATTTGATTTTTTAAACTCATAATCAGAGGGTGTTGCGCTGACATAAAGAACCTGACTTTGCAATTGTTCAAATTCTTCAAATTTTAAAGGTCTGTTGTCAAGAGCTGCTGGTAGTCTAAAACCATATTCTACTAGGTTTTCTTTTCTGCTTCTATCCCCACCATACATTGCATGTACCTGGGATATTGTTACGTGACTTTCATCAACCACCATAATATAGTCGTTGGGGAAATAATCCAATAAACAAAATGGTCGTGTNCCAGGACTTCTACCGTCAAGATANCTTGAGTAGTTTTCTATACCTGAGCAGTATCCAAGTTCTTTGATCATTTCTAAGTCGAAATTAGTTCTTTCCTCTATTCTTTTTGCTTCTAAATTTCTCCCCATATCTTTAAAAAAATCTATTTGATCTTTTAAATCGAATTGNATATTTTTTATAGCATTTTCCAATTGATTCTCTGAAGTAACAAATATGTTAGCTGGGAAAATTCTTAAATCTTCGACTTTTCCTAGATTTGAGTTATCAATCGGGTTAAAAACTTCTATTTCTTCAATTTCATCTCCAAAAAAATATATTTTATATGCTACATCAGAATAACCAGGAAAAACATCAACTATGTCTCCCTTTACCCTGAAATTACCTCTTGAAAATACACCGGTTGTTCTAGAATAAAGCCCTTTGACCAGATCTCTTAGTAGTTTCATTTTTGGAATAAGTTGTTTTTCACTTATTTGTATCATATTATTTTTAAATTCATTTGGATTACCAATTCCGTAAAGACATGAGACAGATGCAACAACTATTATATCTCTTCTACCGGATAGAAGCGAAGATGTTGTACTTAGCCTTAATTTTTCTATTTCATCATTAATCGATAAGTCTTTCTCAATATAGAGTCCAGAACTTGGGATGTAAGCTTCAGGTTGGTAATAATCATAGTAAGAGACGAAATATTCAACTGCATTTTCTGGGAAAAAAGACTTAAATTCAGAGTATAGTTGTGCTGCCAATGTTTTATTATGTGCCAGAACAAGTGTTGGTTTTTGAAGTCTCTCAACTACATTTGCAACTGTAAATGTTTTTCCAGAGCCGGTTACTCCTTGAAGAGTTTGATAATTGAAGTTGTTATTAAAACCTTCACAGATTTGATCGATAGCTTCAGGTTGGTCTCCTGTTGGTTTAAAACTGGATGTTATTTTGAATTTCATTTGGGACAAAATTATTGAATATTTGACTTATAATTGCTCGTTTTCTTTTGAAAAGAAAGCTAAATTTGAAAGTTATATGGAAGAGAAACTTATTTCAAAAAAAAAACCTTTTTTTCCTATTATAGAAAATTTAAGTATTTATCTTAAAAAGTATAATAGGTGGGTTTATACTCCAATTTCATATCAAGACCTCCTAAGATTTGCTGGCTCAGTCGCAGTATATGACGAAAATGATAAAGATACATTGTGGGTTAGGGTATATTATAGTGATACCGAAAGAAGAGATATAGATCACAACTTAAAAAAAGTATACACTCTTCTTCANTCAGATGGTAATGAGTCATCTTTACCCTATCTAAGCATTGATGCTATTGATTACTGTACATTTGGAAATTCTAANCCATTTAGAATAAAAGTCAGAAACATCCTAAATGATAATTTTACATATTTTTATATTAAATGTACTGATGCTTCAAGGGTTTATGGATTGGAGTTTGAGCANATGTTATCCCCATATAATTTAAATTTTTTAGTTAATGATAAAACTTTGATTGAAGAACATATTTCGGGTATTCCAGGTGATTTTTTTATAGACAATTTATTAAAAAAGTGTTCAATTAGTCAGCAAGCACAAATCGCCAAGGAATATGTTAAATTTAATGAAAGATGTATGATAAGATTATTGGGAGATATGAGATCATACAACTACGTTGTTATACCAATCCATGATTTTGATCAGGTAGTTTATAAAATAAGAGCAATTGACTTTGATCAACAGTGTTATGAAGGAAGTTTTAAAGTCTACAGACCTCAGTTCTTTAAAGAAAATTTTCCCATAATTAAGCTTGTAAAAAATAGATTAAATCACGACTCGGTAATTCAGTATAAAATTGAGGAAAGATCAATAGTTGCAAAAAGAATAATTAGTTCTGGTTCTAGACTGGAAACTCTGGTTGAAATTATGACAAATGACACTTTATCAAAACCAGAATATCTTAAAAATTTATCTCAGGAAATATATAAATTCACAAAAGATATGGCTTTTAAAAAAGTTAAAAGCATGGGTGATGTAATGTCAGCTTCATTTTCATATGTTAGAAATAATTATGAAAACTTGAATATGTCTAACCTAATAAATAAAAGTAATTTTTGACTCGTTAAAGTCTCATTACTAACCTTTTTTAAAATTGAACCAATCTCAAATAACTATTTATTTTATTTATATTCTGATAGATATNTAGAAAAAAAATTGTNCTCCAAAAAGNATTGTTGCCAATAATAGATGGAGTGGCTGAGAACTAAACGGAAAGTGCAAATAATACATTGCAACGCCTAAAATAATCTCAATTGCAATAATTCCTATAATCCAAAAAATAATCTTTGAATTCAAGTTTATCTTTCTAGATAAATAAATGACAAAAAAATTGACTGTTAAAATTAAAAGTGAAAAACTCCTATGAGTTAAGAAAATGGAAGGAAGAACAAGTAACCATAAATTTTTCTTTGTTTCTCCTATCATTATTATTTGCTGATCAATAAATTCTCTTACTTGTGTTCCAATTACAATTTGAATTATTGTGAAAATAAGTGATANNAAAACAATATTTTTTAATGCTATATTTTTAACGTTATTTTTTTTATAATTACCATTTTGGAAGTGTATAAAAATTAAAATTGAAATTATTAAAAGTGCCATAAGCATGTGTATGGTAATACTATAAGGACTTAAATTAGAGTCTACCACAATTTTACCTAACCATGCTTGGAATCCAACTGTTATTATTGTCAGTAGACTCAAAAGTGTTATGATGGGTTTATTTTTATAGAATTGTATAGAATAAAAACCCAAGATAAGAACGGATATACCACAAACTACTCCAATTAATCTGTTTATAAATTCAACCCATGTGTGAAGTGGGTTAAATACTGAATAGTCGTGTTTTGTGTAATCTTGCCAGTTTTTAGGATTAAAATCTGATCCACTTGTAAAGTCTTTTTTTGACATTTTAAGCTCATCATTATATATAATCATTTGTCCTTTTTCAAATATCTTTTCAGANACCCAAGTCAATTCAGCAATGTTCGTTGGAGGTATATAATATCCAAAACATTTGGGCCAATCAGGACAACCCATACCACTTCCTGTCATTCTAACAATTCCACCTGTTGCAATAACTAAGTAAACAATTAAAATGGACGTCTTAGTCCAAAAATTAAACCTTTTCTTCATTAATTTTTCGTTTTAATCCCATTTTTGCCCCCTCTTTAAGCAAAAGTTCAAAAGCAGATTTGTNTTCATTAGNAATTTTTCCNTCAAGAATNGCATCTTTAATTTTTTCTTTTAATATCCCAACTTCTTTAGAGGGCTTTAGATTAAATACACTCATAATAAATTTTCCAGATATAGGGGGTTGAAAATTTCTAATTTTATCTCTTTCCTCAACTATTTTAATTTTTTGTCTTACAATTTTAAAATTATTTAAATATTTTTCGTGTCTTTTTTTGTTTTTGGTTGTTATATCTGCTTCACACAACAACAGTAAATCTTCAATGTCTTCTCCAGCATCATAAATTAGTCTTCTAACTGCACTATCCGTGACAATATTTTCAGATAAAATTATTGGCCTGGAACTTAACAAAACAATCTTTTGGACATATTTTAATGAATTATTCAAGGGCATTTTTAAATTTTTAAAAATTNCCAAAATCATTTTTGAACCTATGTANTCGTGACCATGAAAAGTCCAACCAATTTTTTNATCAAATCTTTTGGANTTTGGTTTACCAATATCATGTAAAAGNGCNGCCCATCTTAACCAAATTTTATTCGTTACCTGAGATATATTNTCCANNACTTGNAGAGTGTGATAGAAATTGTCTTTNTGNGTAACTCCCTCAATCTCTTCAATTCCCTTTANTTTATTTAAAGAAGGAATTAATATTTCAATTAGGCCAATCTTGTCTAATATTTTAAATCCGTTAGAGGGTATATCAGTAATTAGAATTTTATTGATTTCATCTACAATTCTTTCTTTTGAAATTATTTTAATCCTATCACAATTTTTTATCATTGCGTTTAATAAGGAATTATCAATCTCAAAATTTAATTCAGCGCTAAATCTTACCCCTCTAAGAATTCTTAGTGGATCATCTGATAATGTTATTTCTGGATTCGTAGGNGTTTTTATGATTTTATTTTCTAAATCATTCAATCCGTTAAAAGGATCGATTAGATCACCAAAATTTTTTTCATTTAAACTTACGGCTATTGCATTGATCGTAAAATCTCTTCTTTTTAANTCATCAAAAAGAGTTCCTGGCTCAACATCTGGATTTCTACTTGACAAATNATAGGATTCTTTACGAGCTTTAACAATTTCAATATTAATCTCGTTGAAATTNATATGTGCAGTACCAAAGTTCTTGAACCTGCTTATTTTTAAGTTTTTACTTATTTTACTTTTTATTTCATTAGCCAAAGNCATTTCACACCCTAATGTAACAAAGTCTAAATCAGAGTTTTCTCTTTTTCTATCTATTAGATGATCTCTTACGGCTCCNCCTACAAGATATGTTTCTTGAGATATTGAAATACTACTTTTATGAACAATATCNACAACCTTTTGTTTAATTAATTTTCGAATTTTTTTATTTACGTTAATCATTCTCTTATTACCTCAATTTGGCCATTTAATGAAACTTTAATAATTCTAGAAGGTTTTGAGTTTATTAAATTACTCTCATTAAGATTAACAACATAATCTACTTGATTTATAATCCTTTTATCAATTTCCTTGAATTTTTTTGGAAAAGGATTTCCGCTTATGTTGGCAGAGGTAGAAATTAAAGGAATATTTATTTCGTCAATTAATGCTTTACAAAAATTGTCTTTAACTAACCTTATAGCAATTGACTCATTTTTTCCATACAAAATATGATTNAAACCCTTGACTTTTGGATAAATAATTGTTGTGGGTGANTCATCATATAAATATTCTAAAGCNTANTCAGGAACGCTTTNCACGTATCTTTCAAGCATTTCTATACTAGATACTAAACTTATTAAAAGCTTATTATTATCCCTTTTCTTAATTTCGAATATTTTTTTTATGGCTGATTCAATTATTGCACTGCAACCAATACCCCAAATAGTGTCGGTTGGATATAATATAACTCCTCCGTTTAATATAACTTCTTTAGCNTTAATNATTNTATCTTCCATTTGAGATTACACCGAAACCCCGTGCTCTCTGAGCACATNNTTTAGNGAAGTTTTTTTATCAGTACTTTCNTTTCTTTCTCCGATTATTANTGCGCAGGGAACATTAAATTCTCCAGCATTAAATTCTTTTTTATAGCTCCCCGGAATAACAACCGATCTTTCTGGAATAAAACCCTTTATTTCCANGGCNTCTTTTTTTGAGACATCAAANATTTTTGTTGATTTTGTGAGAACTACATTAGCCCCCAAAACGGCTTCTTTTTTNATATGTACACCTTCGACNACAATGCATCTTGACCCAATGAAAACATTATCCTCTATTATAACAGGAGATGCTTGCAAAGGCTCAAGAACTCCGCCTATTCCAACTCCACCGCTTAAATGGACATTTTTTCCTATCTGAGCACAGCTTCCAACTGTTGCCCAAGTATCTACCATAGTCCCTTTATCAACATACGCACCTATATTGACAAAACTTGGCATCAAAATAACACCCTCCGAAATATATGATCCATATCTAGCTACTGCATGGGGAACCACCCTAATATTTCTCTCCGAGTAATTATTTTTTAAATCTATTTTATCATGAAATTCTAGTGGCCCAGCTTTTTTAGTCTCCATTTTTTGAATAGCAAAATAAAGAATAACAGATTTTTTTATCCACTCATGCGTTATCCATTTTTCACCATTTTTCTCAGCAACTCTCAATTTTCCTTTATCAAGATTTTCAATTACTTCTCTAATTTTGTGTTGCGTCTCTTTTTCTTCTAAAAGAGCTCGATTTAACCATGCTTTTTCAATAATTGATTCCATATTTTTTTTTTACAAATTTACATCATCTAAATTACTTTGACGTTAAGTTTTTCATTTCAAACTTAGGATGAATATATTTGTAAATGGGAATTTTTTTAGCGTTAGATTATGGTGAGAAAAGAACTGGCCTAGCAGTTACTGATATAAATAAAATGATCGCCTCTGGCCTTGCAGCCATGTCAACAATAGAAGTAATTCCATATTTGATTAAATATTGTGAAAAAAACTTTATTGAAAAAATCATTATTGGATATCCTAAAAAATACAATAATATTGAAAGTCAAGTAGAGATAAAAATTAAAGACTTTATAAAAAAATTGAATTTATCTTTACCAAAAATCCCTATTGTGAGATATGATGAAAGATTTACTTCTAAGATTGCCTCTAATGCAATACTTGAATCTGGTGTTGGCAAAAGAAAAAGACAAGATAAACTTTTAGTTGACAAGGTAAGTGCAACAATTTTATTACAATCCTATTTATCTACACAAAACAATATTTAAACCTATGATTTTACCAATTCTTTCTTATGGAAATTCAGTTTTAAAAATGAAAGCCCTACCCATTTCTGTAAAAACAACAAATTTAGAAACTTTGATAAAAAATATGTGGGAAACAATGTATGCTGCACAGGGTGTTGGTCTTGCAGCACCACAAATTGGTGAATCAAAAAGACTATTCATTGTTGACACCTATCCTTTTTCAGATAATGAAGATTTATCAATAGAAGAAAGGAACTTTTTAAGAGGATTTAAAAAGGTTTTTATAAATCCTGAAATTATTGAAGAGACTGGTAAGGAGTGTTTTTTCAATGAAGGCTGCCTAAGTATACCAGGTATAAGAGAGGATGTTAAGAGAAAAGATTCAATAACTATTAAATTTCAAGACTTGAATGGAAAATTTATAAAAGAATCCCTTTCAGGTATAGCAGCTAGAGTTGTACAACACGAATATGACCATATTGAAGGAATTCTTTTTACTGATAAATTATCCTTTTTAAAAAAGAA